>JAQBPP010000389.1 GCA_028287455.1 Bacilli bacterium
CTTTTGTAGGAAAGGATACACAATTAGAATAGGTAGAGTAGAAATCACAATAACCGTCATTTTGATCGTCGCTGCCGGCGGGACCGCATCGCCAAATTGCGTGGAATCCCCAATCCCTCCTACTGACAAAATGACGATTTGCCGCAGCCAAACTTGAATGGGCCAGAGCGCCGAATTATTGATATACAATACCGCATTAAAATACTCATTCCAATGACCCACTGCATAAAACAAGGCCAACGAAGCCATGACGGGAGCCGATAGAGGTACGACGATACGCAGCAGAATGCCAAAATCGCTGCAACCGTCAATTCGTGCAGATTCCTCTAATCCCTCTGGCAGCTGCTGAAAAAAATTTCTCAGCAGGATCAGGTTGAATCCACTAATCAATCCTGGGACAATCAGGGAAGCGATATGATCTAACAGGCCGGTTTCTTTCACAACCAAAAATGTGGGGATCATGCCGCCGCTGAACAGCATGGAAATCACTACCAGCCGCATCATCACTTTCCCTCCGGCCAAATCCCGCTGGGCCAGCGGATAAGCCATCAGCGCTGTAAAAAGCAAATTGACAAGTGTACCCAAAACCGTAATATAGATGGTGATGCCTACGCTATGAATGAGGGTACTCGTGGAAAAAATATACCGGTAACCACTTAAGGAAAACTTCGTTGGGAATAAGATAAAGCCTCGTTTTAAAAGCTCTTCCGGTGCTGTAAAGGAAGCGGCCAAAATATAGGCAAAAGGCAGTACACAGAGTAATGCCACCAGTGAGAGCACCAAAAAGTTAGCTGTTTGAAAGATCCGGTCCCCGATGGTTCGCTCAGTCAAGGCAATCCCTCCATTCCGCTCAATAAATGCCTTCTTCTCCGAATTTTTTCACCAAAAAGTTGGCTCCTACCACCAGCACCAAACCCACGGCAGATTTAAATAGTCCTACAGCGGTACTATAGCTGAAATCTCCATTCTGAATTCCCATCGTGTAGACATAAGTATCAAATACTTCTCCTACTTCCCGGTTCATGGAATTCAACATCAAAAAGATTTGCTCAAATCCGGAATCGAGGAAACTGCCAAGCCGTAAAATAAACAGAATCACGATCGTACTGCGGATGGCTGGAAGGGTAATGTGCACCATTTGGCGCAGGCGGCCTGCGCCGTCCATGCGGGCCGCTTCATACAACTGCGGATCCACCCCGGCGAGTGCGGCCAGAAATATAATGGTTCCCCAACCTGTATCCTTCCAAATCACCTGGAACGTAATCAAAGATCGAAACCAGCTGTCACTGAGCAGAAAATTAATTTTTTGCATACCGAAGCTCGCCAGCATTTCATTGATTACTCCGCCTCCCTCTGCGGAGAAAAGCAAGTACGTGATGCCGACCACCACGACCCAAGAAACGAAGTGTGGAATGTAAATCATGGTTTGAATAACCCGTTTAAAAACTTCCTTGCGCATTTCATTGAGCAGCAAGGCGATGATAATCGGCAGTGGGAAAAAGAAAATCAAGTTATACAGCGCCAGTATTAAGGTATTGCGAAACAGCAACCAAAACGTATCTTCACTGAAAAAATACGTAAAGTGCTGAAATCCCACCCATTTACTGCCAGCAAATCCGAGAAAGGGCTGATAATTTTGAAAAGCAATGAGTACGCCCAACATCGGTACGTATTTGTAAATCAGAAAATAGAGTACCCCCGGCAGCAGCATGAAGTAAAACATCAAATGCCGTTTGAAGCGGCGATGAAGCGCTCGATTGTTCTTAACAAGCTTCCTTCTGACCAGCTGCTTTTCGGGTGAGGTCTGTACAATGGCCACTACGTGTCCCCCTCAAAAATTGATTACTAGTGCCTTATGTCTTATTTGGCCAATGCCATCCGAGTAGATCATCGCTCCAGGCGATTCCAATGCACGCATGCGTATCAAAGATTACTTGTTCATCTTCCGGACCTGTTCCGTGAAAAAACATGAGAAACTTTTCTATGCCAGGAACGGATCGGCAATCCAAGACGAAACCGGCAGTGATTCTTCCTTTGGCCCAGTCCCATTCCTGCTGTCCCAAAATCAACAACTGATCGTCATGAATCCAATGCCGCAGATTAGTTGACCTCATGATCCCGATTCCATTCTTTGGTGAGTGGAACATGACGTATTGTTTCTGAACACGCAGAATACAGACATTTTCCCCAGCGTTTTCATTTCCGAAATAAGTCCAATTCTTCAGATCGTAAGAAAACGATGAGCTGACACCATTCTGTTTGTAGAAGCACCACCATTTCCCGGGTTCATCCGCATCCTCCACCAGAAAAGGGTCGATCATGCGGCCCATTCGTTCCATTGGAACATGTTCTCCCTTGAGCTGCAGCAATTCGGGTTCGGACCAATGCATAAGATCAAGACTCTCCATCAACCAGATGCGGCAATCCGCGTTTCCATGTTTCTCACCATTTGGCCGTGGATAGGTTTGGAGGCATACGAGCCAGCGATCGTTGTATCGAATCAGGTTACCAGGACTCGAATAATTCAAGTTTTGGTCTTTTGGGGTTAACTTCTGCGGTTTCGTCCACTTCACCAAATCATGACTTTCGCTCATGGCCAAATACATATAAACTTTTCCGTTGCTCTCCGTCTCAACCAAGGTATAGAAGAGCCGAAAAACACCTTCGTGAAAAATGGCAGTCGGATCGCGAAATGCGGTCCAACTGTCACCCTTCAGCAATACGGGCGATGGAATGTTCTTCAAATTCAATCCAGACAATTCTGCACCTCCACCACCCAATTAATTAGTTCCTATCCGAAACCGGGAGTAGAGGACGAATTCTGCCATCAACATCGAATTCCACCCTTAAAGCCCCGGGTCTATCCCGGAACGGCGCATGGGAGTCATTGCCAAAAAAAGTACTCCACCACTGCCCGTCCTTGTCTTGAAAAAACATGTTGTGTCCTCCATATGGAACTGCCACATAGCGGTCGCTATAGGGTCCATATAAATGATCCGAGCTCGCCACACAGCAATGGTAATCGCCGTCGATGAACTCCGCACCAGCCAAATGATATCGGCCATTCGCTTTGAACAAAAAGGATCCCTCAAAGCCTACATGCTCGGCATTGGCCGGGCGGAGAACCTGAAGGCTCTCCGCCAGCGCAGTCATGTCATCGGTCATTCGAGCGATTTTGCCGTTATCGCATAGGAAATAGACGTGGCCGTCATCTTCCTCAAAGAGTGAAGCGTCGATATGCGGGCTAAGCGGAGCATTAGCGGCAATATGGTCAACGTAAGGACCTTCCGCCTTGCCGCTGACACTTCTCAATAAGCCGTTCCCAAGTCTGGGAATACTGTACGTAATCCAGTAGGTCCCTTTTAGGAAATGAATCTCCGGTGCCCAGAGCGGACGAAAAGGCGCTTCATCACGAACTGCTATCTTCCTCTGCCAGGTGCCATCGCGGTCAATATTCCACACCGTGGATCTTTTGCGGGGTTCCGTGATTACCGGTACCCAGTTTTCGAGATCGTCCGACTTCCACACTTGGATATCTCCAGTAACGGCCCACCAATCGGGATATCCAGTCGTTCCTGTCAAATAATAGAGACCGTCACCACCCAGGCATATCGATGTATCTCGGATCGGATAGTCGAACAATGGTCTGAACTCTTGCGGCAATCTGAAATTTAATTTGCTCATATCAGCATCCTATCCTTATTCGGGAATCCAAAGTTTTCTCGACTTATTTCTGGGCTTGGTTTTTATTGTAATCAGCAGTATATTCCTGGATGACTTGGTCCCCGCCGTCTTTCTGCCATTTGGCCACTGCATCATCCCATCCTTTGTCGTCGATTTGCCCCAAAATGTATTTGACTTCTGCATCGGTAATATTTTGATCCAACTGCTTACCTTTGGTGTTATAGGTTGTGGATGTTACGGGAGCACTGGAATCCACCACAGCCAGCTTTTCATTATCCTTAAACAGTTGAATGATTTTAACCCTTAATGGCGTGATATCTCCTTGATTCCCAGCCGTTTGATCATCCCATTTGAAATTCAC
Source organism: Bacilli bacterium (assembly GCA_028287455.1). Lineage (GTDB taxonomy): Bacteria > Bacillota > Bacilli > Tumebacillales > JAQBPP01 > JAQBPP01. The sequence continues at coordinate 4,046 of JAQBPP010000389.1, forward strand.
AATATCCAATACGCCGGGGGCATTGGCGATTTTTGTCACCTTTCCGTTATCCATTGTATAATCGGAGCCTTGCACGCCCATGTTAAACAGATCATCCATTTGCGGGTCTCCTAATTTATCGAGAAAGCCCAAAATTTGTTTGAGTTTAGTTTCGGAAGTCACAGTGGTTTTGGGAATGACGATCAAGGAATCATACCCGCTATTGGCTCTGACACGCTGCCCCAGCGGTCCGTCGAAGTTTTCCTGCACGTCGATTTGCGCTTTCGGATCCGCCTTGAGCAGATCAGTATGCCGCGAGTCTCCATCATCAATAACGGAAAAATACATCCCGGCTTTTTCCTGATTAAAATAATCATACTTGGGAGCAATCGGGAAATCGTTGTTGACCAGTTTTTCGCTGTTCATCTTCCGCAAAAGCGCGAGTGCGTCTTTAAATTGCGGATACATAAAAGACGGCGCTACCTTGCCATTTTGAATCCCCCAACCGTTGGGAGCTCCTAGATACAGGGCGATTTGTTTCAGCAGTTCCATGCTCTTGTCGTCTTGGATGCCAAATGTATCATTTTTGCCGTCTTTATTTGGATCATTGAGAGTAAAAGCTTTTGCGACATTGTAAATGTCATCGACAGTTTTCGGCATGGACAGACCAAGATTGTCCAGCCAGTCCTTCCGGATGATCAAGCCATAACGAGCCAGCACACGTTCGCGGGGAATTCCGTATAAATGACCGTCCACATTGTTGTTTTGGATCGCCACCGAAGTGAGTTTGCTTAGATTTTTATAATCCTTGAGATAGGGCTTTAGATCCCAAAACATGCCCGACTGCTGCGCATTCATTTGGGCCGATGCCCGGGTATTTCGCATCAGCATTAAATCCGGAAGATTTCCGGCAGCGATCGTGGCGTTCACTTTATCGTCATATGTGGTGGCCGGAACCCAGGTGATATCGAGCTTTGTGTTCGTATAATGTTCGAGTTTCAGGAAGGAGGGATTATCCGGTTTCGGCGGTTCCGGCCCTTGTTGAATCATCATCACCTTAAGCTGCAGAGCATCTGCTCCGTTGTTGTTATCCGCTGTCTGTTTCGCGGAACCGCATGCGGAAAGTACCGTCCCTCCTAATACAATCATCCCAAGCAAAGTGCTTGATGACTTGAGTAACTGTTTTCCTCTCATAGAAATACCCCCTTGTAATCTGAGCATCATGGTAAACGCTTACAGCGGTATATAGCTGATATCACCACTCTGCTTCATTTCTCACTATATAGAATGTGAAAATTACTCTCTACAATCCTTGCGGCAGATTCTAAGCAAAGAAGGGTGTATTGATTCCGATTTCAGGGGGAAATCCAGTAAATAATCATGAGGGCAGACAGAATAATCATATTGGCAGATGGAGTAATCACGAAAAAGGAGTCCGGTAAGCTAATCCACGGACTCCGAAACGTCACTAAATTTTTTCCGGTATTCCCCCGGCGTGCTATTTTCCATTTTGCGAAAATAGCGGATAAAGTTCTGCGAATTTTGGTATCTTAACTTTTCCGCAATCTCTGCAATTTTCATGTTAGTCTCAACCAGCCACTTCTTCGCAATTTTCAATCGGTATTGAGCCAGATAATCGCTAAAATTGATTCCCCTTTCTTTCCGAAAGACGGTTTTCAAATAATTGGGATGATAGTTTAATCGATCCGCACAAACATCTAGAGTCAAATCGAGTTCATATTCTTTATGAATGATATCCATCATCAGGTCAGATATTTTTTTGTTTTGCGCTTCCCACTTTTTATTAAGCAATAGTACCGCCGGTTCAATCATTGTCTTCATAAACCAGTTTTCAATCTCGGTGACCGTTTTCAATTCAAAAAGCTGTCCCAACAACATCCTCTCATCCGGAAATAATGAATGAAATGACTCGCCCGAATTTTGTATTTCCCGATGCAGATCGATGAATAAACGAAATAAAATCATTTGGAATTGCTGGTGCCGTAAATTTTCTTTCAACGCAGTACTCAAGAACTCCTGTAATAGTTGTCTCGTTTTATGCAAATCAGAAACTTTAAGGGTATCAATCACTTGTTTTTCGATCCACTCCGGAAACGTGGAATCTACGCGATGATCCGGCAGTACGTCTTCAATATACAAAATGGCCTGCTCACCAAAGCGAATTCTATACTTTAATGCCTCCAAACTTTCTTTATATGCTTGTGGTGTCTCCTCTATGTTTTGAAACGGTCTGCTGACCCCGACACTGATGTTGACACCTAAAATTTCTTTGACTGTTTTCTGGATCGTTTCGGCTTGGAAGTAGATCCAATTTTTAATATGATCCGGTGGCATTGTACAATTCACTAGGGTCACTTGATTGTCGGTCATAACTACAGGACTTAACCGCTGATCCTCTGGAATTAGTTCACAGACAATATTGTTAATGGCAAACATCAGTAAATCGGAATCGTTAGTACCATATCGGGTTCCCGCCAATGTATCAATTTGCGCAGTCAGCACACATTTCCAGTTCATGGATCTGTCATATTGAAATTGATCCCATTTCTCTTGGATCTCGCGGGGACTGATTTCACCGAGCAACAATTTTTGGATAAAAAATTCTTTTAATTGCCTGGTTTGGCCTTGGATTTGTACCATTAATTGGGTATGTGACGTTTTCAGTGAATAAATATGATCGCCGATAATCTGCAACTCGTCTTTGCCCCGGTAATCTTGTACTGGAGTCCTCTCACCGCCAACGATTTGAAATACATTGCGAATGGGAGAATACATTTTCTTCGAACCAACGAAAGACAGAAAAAGTGTGATGGCTACTATACCAATAGATATAAAGAATGTATACAATCCGATCGCTGCCGAATCCTTTGTGATTTCTTTAATTGATAGAAGCGAGAGATAAACCCAACCATTATAGGATGATTTACGATACGTTACACCGATCAAGTTTTTACCAATCTTAGCAGTAAAATAACTATCTGTGCCGCCCTTCTGCTTTAATATCCCAATCATTTGTTGAATGGTGTCGGATGTGAAAAATCGGTTATCGGCAAAGGTTAACAAGTTGTAATCCGAGTCGAGAATGAGCGTGGTGCCATTTTCATTCTGATTAGGAAGCAGGTTAACCAGTTTTGAAAAAGGAACTTGGGCGACAAGTAAACCAGTTGGGTTTCTCGTATTAATGGGCAGATTCTTTTTCAGCAGTACGGACCCCATTGAGGGGTTGGTGATCCATTTGGACATTTGGGGAATTTGTGCATACTCTAAAAAATTGTCAACACCCTTTGCAGTGTTTAAACTGTGAAATCCATCGTTCGCGATCATCCAATTATTTGCCATATTAAGCAAATACACATTTTGAATGCCAAGATCATAAGTTTGCATTTCACTTAATTGTTCTTCCAGGTCATCAATTTGCCTAAACTCATTCACGGATAAGTTAGTAGAAACAGAACTATTTAAAAGCGGAGTATTCATAAATTGATTGAGTGAACGATCAATGATCTGCAAATTTTGTTCGACCTTCAATTCGGTTTGAACCAAAAGTTGCAAATTGTCATTATTCACTTTTTCTTCAATGGTATTTGTCGCTTTGTAGTAGGACAAAAAGCCTAACGTAATAACGGGAAGTGTTCCAAGCAGCATACTGAATAGAATTAGCCTGACATAATATTTAGCAGTTAAAATCCTCATGAACAAAACCTCACTTAACCAGACCAATTAAAAACGCTTTCAAACATAATAGAAACCAAAAATCACTTATCTTTATACCGATTATTTATATATCAAGACTTTTTAACTAGTTACCCCTTTAGAGTGGATATTTCTGAGGTTAAGATCCCATAAGCCCATCCAAGTTTAATAAACAGAAAAACACCAGTATCGCCCATAACTGTACATGACCGTAGGAACGTTTTTTCATTCCAAGGAACTATTTTTCCGCATTATATTCCTACAATTAATGTGCAATCGTTTTCATAAAAACATTTCTATAAATTAGTCTAATTACGCTAATCTACCCGTTAACGCAATAACCGCTGCTTCGCGGCAGCCGTTTTCTAATGGTTCTTCTTACCTTCAATAATTCTTTACACTATTTAACACGGCATCCCAAGCAACTTCTGACGCTAAAAGCCCGCTAATGTATTAGTATCTAACTTATCATTTTCCGCCTGGTTTGTCGTCACTGTAAACAAAACATCCCCGTCAAACTAAGTATGGAAGGGATAGCACTATTGAAAGAATGGATGGAACCCTCCCCTTTCGAATCACCACCTCTCCCTTACTTTGCAATTGCTAGGACACATTCTCAAAAGTTGGAAGGATGCCGGCAGTATTCAGAGGACCCGCCAAGCTGTTAAGTCCAGAGGATCGATTTGTGTTGTTAATCAACTACATGGAGGAACATTTCATTGAACCGATTACG
>JAQBPP010000350.1 GCA_028287455.1 Bacilli bacterium
CCAATTTCATTCACCTTGCAATGATCGTATAGAGTGAGGTCTATGCTGCCGGCGTTGAGCAGTCCGTCGATTGTGAAACCACCATTTACCGTAAATGACTCGGCTTCGCAGTTGCCTTTGACTTTAAGCGAGCCGGACACACGGATTTTTTCGGCGGTCAAAGACCCTTGAGCGGTGACTCTGCCATTGACTTTCAGCTGATTTACCTGAACAGCGCCGCCGAACTCGGAGTCGCCGTTGATTTCAATCGAGTCACCGCTGACACTGCCTGTGGTGGAAAATTTGCCATTGACGATTAAATCGGCGCAATCCACGTCCCCGGCGATTTTCGCGACCCCGTCGATGCGCACCAGCTGGAAGCTGCCGCCTGCAGAGCTGCCCACCCCCGAGATGATCAGATTCGGTTTGTTTGGTTTAGGATTGAGTTCCATTAGGCGCCTCCTGCATCATTTTTAGTTTGAGTTCTTCGATGTAATGGGCGATCGGCAAACGAGAAATCACCCGCACCCCTTGGTCAAAGTAGATTTCGTTCGCAGCGGCAGTCAGCAGAAATGCGGACACGCCCATTTTGCGGACAAAAATCAATTCGCAGGGCTTCCCTTCGAAGTTGGGGAAATGTGCAACCAGCGTTTGCAGCAAGTTTTTCCCTTCGTCCAGACTCATTTCGCCAGTCTGCAGCAGCTTGTCGACGATGTAGACATTGAGTGCTTTCGCAAAAGAAAACCACTCTGTTTTCCCTTGCTCCGAGTCATAAAGCTTAAGAGTTACTTCCGAAACAATGTTTCGCTTCAAAAGATCGTCTGCAGCTAATGAGATTTCAGTTGGAACAGGGGAGAACATGTCGGCCAATTCATCCAGCGATAAATCTTCTTTCATATTTTTAATCCGGTCGATCCGCGCCAGGATGTCCTGCTTCGGGAAAAAGGTTTCTTGGCCAGTAAACGTTGATTTCCGGATAAACCACTGTTCCGGAATTAAATTCTTCCTTTTCCAGCGGTAGAGTTGACCATAGGAGATGTCTGTAAGTTCAAGCAGGTCTTTTTTTGAGATCAAATCCTCTTCCATTCGAATGCCCTCCTTTCGCTGCTGATTGTAACATAACACTGTTACGAAGTAAAGTGAGCAGTTTAGAAAGATTTAAGAAATTCCTAAGTGCGGCTTAAGGTCTGGAAAAGCTGCATTTTAGAACTGCTGGTTAGGATGAAAGTGCAAGCCAATCACAGGAGGAATGGAAATGAACAAGAAGAGAATTGCAGTTGGAACCACTTTAGCAGTGGGAAGTGTAATGCTAGTAAGTTCGGCGTTTGCGAGCGCAGCATCATCGTCTGGTTATGACCTTTATAAGACTGCGCTGAAGAACATGGTGAATGTTTCAAGCGCAACAACCGAAATGGAGGTCATCGTTCAGGACAATGGAAGTCTGTTGGGTCAGGTCGACTCGGTGATTAAAACGGACAGAACAAACGGCGCTGACACAAGCAGCGGTACATTTGATCTCAAAGGGGCAGGCAGCGAGCAATCGTCCAGCTTCTTCAACTCCGGGGGTAAACTGGTGCTGAAAAACGTCAATAGCGATGTGTACCAGGTCTCCCAATTACCCCAGCAGCAGGATAAGCAAGTGCAAACAGCGTCCGTTAAACAGCGTGTCCTCAATCCATATGTTGAAAAAGTGGTCGATGCATTAGTGGGAAACATAGCGAACAACATCACACTGCAGACACAGGCGGACGGAACCCGGAAGATCAACCTGCAGTTGACAGACACGCAAATTCCGGCGCTGGGACAAGCGATCGCAGGTCTTGTATTATCCCATGCGGCCTCGACCGATGAGCAGCCAAATCGTGCAGTGAGCAATGACAATCAGGCGATGACCACGATCATGCATTCAGTGCCAAAACTCACTGACAACATCAAAATCAACAGTGTAAACTGGTCGGCAGCTGTGAACTCGGCAGGTCTGCTGCAGGACCAAAATGGCAGCTTCGAAATCACAGGCCAGGATGCAGCAGGGAAGGCGCATGACTTGCGGATTCTGGTGTCACTTAAGGAGTCCAACCTGAATCAAACGACGCCAGATACGATTGATTTAACAGGCAAACAGGTGCAGGTGATCCAGCCGCAGCACAGGAATCAAAACGAAACAGCGAACTAGCAAATATCGGCAGAGGGGGAGGGATCTTCCTCTCTGCTGCCAAAACTGGGGGATCGTGATGGAAAAGGTGTTAGAGATCAGCGGGTTAACGAAGCGTTACCGCAACAATCGAGGTATACAACAAGTTTCGATGGATGTTTATAAAGGGGATATCTATGGCTTTTTTGGACCCAATGGCGCCGGGAAGACGACAGTGATGAAAATCATCACTGGACTGTGTAGGGCAGATCAAGGTGAGATTCGCATCCTGGGGCTGGATGTGTGTACACAGTTTGAACAGGCGATGCGGAACGTAGGCACGCTGATTGAACTGCCAGATGCGTTTGAGTATCTGTCAGGCGAGCAAAATTTGCGCATGGCAGCCCGGTTTTACCCGGAACTGCCGAAGAGTCGAGTCGAAGAAGTGCTCGATTGGGTAGGTCTGACGCACTGCAAACGCGAAAAAGTGGGCCATTATTCGCTCGGCATGAAGCAAAGGCTGGGTTTGGCTGCCGCGATTCTTTCCAAACCGAAGTTGGTCATTCTGGATGAACCGACCAACGGCCTGGATTTCGAAGGCATGGTGGAGATTCGGGATCTGATTGTAAGTCTTGCGAGGGATCAGCAGTTGACGTTCCTGATCGCGAGCCATCTCATTCGGGAAATGGAAGTCATCTGCAACCGGATCGGATTGCTGTACGAAGGCAAGATCATTCGGCAAGGACTGATGAGCGATTTGCTGCAGAACACTGACGCCGGGCCGCCGCAGTCGCTGGAATCCTTTTTTCTCCAGGCGGTCCAGGCAGAAAGAGGGGCTCTGCATGCATAATCTGACTGCGAATTTTATCAATGAAACCCAGAAGCTGGTTGCGAAAAAGCGAATGCTCGTATTCCTGCTGCTGTTGTTCTTCCTGCCGCTCGCAGTGGCTGCACTTGTTTCAATGATTTCAGGCGGAAATTCGATTCTGTCGTTATCTGTATTCCAAAATTTGCTGCTGGGCTTTTTGACAGGGATCGTATTGCCTTTGCAAGTGTTCCAACTCACCGGGGATTTATTTGCGGGTGAGCTCGGAGATAAATCGATAAAGACTGTGCTGCTGCGCCCCATTTCCCGGTTTAAAGTGTTTGCATCCAAACAGCTTGCGATTCTTTTACTTGTTGCAATCAGCTTGCTGATTGCATGGCTCGCTACTCTGGTGTGCGGTCTGCTGTGGATGGGAGGCGCGGTGTTCGGATCCGGATTATGGGCGGGATTTTCCTCTTATGCAGTTTCTTTGCTGCCGCTCGCGGCACTCGTCACGCTCGGAACATTGATCGCTCAATTTTTTAGAAGCGGCAGCGGGGCACTCGTGTTTTGCATCTTGCTGTTTATTGCTTGCAAACTGGTAGTCTTTATTATTCCATCACTATCCACTTATTTGATTACTTCTTATACGGATTGGTACACATGGGTCGGAACCGCTTTAACTGCAGGAAAAACTACTAGTGCATGTCTATTTCTGCTAGCATCTAGTATCATAAGTTTTACAGCAGGGTATGTTCTGTTCGATCGAAAAGAAATTTAAACAAGGGGTAGTCTGATGTCGATCCGGTTGCGGTTGCTGTTGTCCTATATGGCGATGTTAATGGTGCCGATTGTGCTGTTTTTTATCGCCACTGTTATACTTGGGATTGCTTTTGCAGGGGATTTTCGATCTGTTGTGCACGATTATTTAAATCCTCAGACTGTCAATGAAACGAAGCAGCAGGAACAAGCATTGCAGGCAGAATTGAATAAGGCGCTGGTGAGCGATCCGGACGCTTTTTTATCGAAACCTGCGATTGAACAATGGGACCAGCGGTTTCGCGGAGTTCACTATGGTCTGGTTGTTACGCATAACAATCAAATTATCTACTTGTCCAAGAATTTCCCAATACCGGGTAAAGCTAATGGTGAGTTGCTCAACAATGAAACGCCCGTTGTAACTGACGGATTACCCCAGTTTATCCGCGATATCAACCCGGATGGACAAATCGTGTTTCATTACCAGGATCAAAGCCCCGGCAGCGTGATCATCCTCAACGATCCAACACCGATTGGCATTTTCATCCGCAATTTTTTTCTGCTGCTGTTAGTTACGCTGCTTGTGATTTTGATCTTGACCAATGGCACGCTGACATTTCTGGTGTCGCGCAGTATTTTGCGACCGCTCAAGCGGCTTAAACAATCGATTGAGCAGATTAAGGAAGGCAATTTGAACCATGAGGTAAAAGTATACTCCAGCGACGAGATCGGTCAACTTTGCCTGGCTTTTGACGAAATGAGGGTGAAGCTCAAAGAATCGATCGATGTCCAACTGCAGTATGAAGAAAATCGCAAAGAGCTGATCTCGAACATCTCACATGATTTGCGCACGCCGGTGACGGCGATCAAAGGCTACGTGGACGGCATCAAGGATGGCGTTGCAGACACACCCGAAAAGTTCAGCAAATATATCCAGACGATTTCAACCAAAGCGAACGATCTCGATCGACTGATTGATGAGTTGTTCCTGTTTTCCAAGCTGGATTTAAAAAAGGTGCCGTTCCATTTTGAAAAAGTGGATCTGGCAGCGTTTCTGCAGGATAGTTTGGAAGAATATCAACTGGATCATCGAACGATCAGCTTCTCTTTTGAACAGTCCTTGCCGGGCCCTGTTTTTGTTCGGGCAGATCGGGAAAAGCTCAAGCGAGTCGTAATCAATATCGTCGAAAATTCACTAAAAGTGATCGATCCAGAACTAGGCACAATCACTGTCACGTTGAAACAGGAAACGAAAGCAAACGGCCGCCCTGCGGTTGCCGTAACTATAGCAGATAATGGACCAGGGATTGACCCGGCTGCGCTGCCGTTTATCTTTGAGCGGTTTTACCGGGGCGATCCTGCCCGAAATACGGGATCTGGGGGGAGCGGATTAGGCCTCGCCATCGCCAAACAGATCATCGACGAACACGGCGGGGAGATTTGGGCAGCCAGTCAGCCGGGAGCAGGTACGACCCTGACGTTTCGGCTTGAGTTGGTGGACTAACCAGAAAGGAGTGAAGTCATGCAGCGAATCCTGATCATTGAGGATGAAGTGAGTATTGCAGAACTTGAGCGCGATTATTTGGAGATTAATCAGTTTGCCGCGGAGATTGAAACAACTGGCACTGGTGGTTTGCAAAAAGCGTTAAGCAACGATTATGATCTCATTTTGCTGGATCTGATGCTGCCAGGAATGGATGGGTTTGAGATCTGCAAACGGATCCGCGCGGAAAAAGACATTCCGATCCTGATGGTCTCCGCGAAAAAAGAAGATATCGATAAAATACGCGGACTCGGGCTGGGAGCAGATGATTATATCGTTAAGCCCTTTAGTCCAAGCGAATTAGTGGCCCGCGTGAAAGCTCACTTGTCCCGCTATGAAAGGCTATCCGGCAGCAAGGAAAAGGCAAATGAAGAGATCCGGGTCGGGGGCCTAGTCATGGATAAAACGTCCAGACGAATCTTCGTGAACGGAGTGGAAGTGGCTTTTACGACAAAGGAGTTTGATTTGCTTGGATTTTTGCTGTTAAATCCGAACCGCGTTTTTAGCAAGGAAGATTTGTTTGAACGAATTTGGGGAATTGACTCCATTGGGGACATCGCCACTGTCACCGTACACATTCGCAAAATCCGTGAAAAGATTGAACAAGACCCGTCGAAGCCACAATATATAGAAACAGTTTGGGGCGCCGGGTATCGTTTTAAGTTATAACTGACGATTTCTAACAGAAGGAGTTTTGTGATGATTAAAGTGCATGTATTAGGCTGCTGGGGGGCATATCCTGCGCCAGGTGAGGCAACTGCCGGCTACTTGTTGGAAACACCGCGCTACAAGGTGTTGATCGACTGCGGTTCAGGCGTGCTCGCACAGCTGTTTCGCATCTGTCCGATCGAAGAATTATCAGCCGTGATCATTACGCACCACCATCATGACCATATCGCGGATCTCGGCGTGTTTGGATATGCGGTGCTCCTAAGCAGGCTGACCGGGCAGCGCACGCAGCAGCTGCCCCTTTATCTGCCGCACAGTGATTCAGAACTCATGCAAGAACTGCGGCGGGAACCGTTACTGCAAGTTGAAACGATCGATGAGCACTCCCAAATCGACTTGGCAGGCATGAAGATCACATTTGCACCAACTGTACATGCGCTTTATTGTTTGGCGATTCGGTTCGAAATAGAGGGCCAGGTGTTTGTGTTTTCCGCGGATTCTGCCTACTGTGAACCATTGATCCGGCAAGCGCAAAATGCAGATCTGTTTATTTGTGAAGCCAGTTTGTTTGCTGAGCAAACGGATATTGCGCAGCAGGCGGGCCATCTCACCAGTGAGCAGTGTGGACTGTT
>JAQBPP010000371.1 GCA_028287455.1 Bacilli bacterium
CTGCTCATTTTTATCGAAATCACTATCGTAAATTAACTCGCAAATCGGTGGCCCTGTTAGTGATCCTCGGGATAGTCTCATCAGGCACCACGATCTTTTATTATGAAGCGCTCCAGTTTGTTTCTTCCTCTATTGGCATCGTGTTGTTGTTTCAATTCACCTGGATGGTAGTTGTGATCGATTCAGTCGTGACGCGTGTGATGCCCTCTATGCGGCAATGGCTCTCAGTTCTTTTGATCTTAATCGGCACGATTTGTGCAGTCAAGCTGCAAGGACAAGGTGCAGCAAGCGGTGCTGCACCTGGATTGTCAGGCGCGACCATTGGCTACTTGTTAGGTCTGCTGTCAGCCGCGACCTATGCGGTGTATCTGGTTTTATTGGAAAGGGTCCATACGGATACGCCGCCGGTAGTGAATACGTCAATCATGGTGTTGACTTCGCTCGTGATTGCCATCGCCGTTTTCCCGGCCGCTTTTGCCGAAATTTTCAGCATGGTTGTGCATCCGAAACCCGGTATGCCAGGTGTGATCGGCCTGCTCACGTGGACCTCTCTCATTGCAGTGTTCGGACAGGTGATTCCGCCGCTGCTGTTTAACCGCGGCATCCCGGTCATCGGCGGGGCGGCCGCCGGAATACTCGGTGCAATGGAGCTGCCGGTGGGGATGATCGCTTCGCTTTTCCTGGTCCATGAACAAATTGTACTGCTGCAATGGCTGGGCATTGTGTTGATTTTGGCAGGCATTTTACTTCCGGGCCTGGGTCGCAGGCGGGGGACAGCGTCTTAAGCAAGCTTACTAACTCTCTGAAAAACGCGAGTTGTTAGTAAGTTTTTTTGCTAGATCCTGGCGATGGATATGATACAGCTTGTCTGTTATAATGGGTTAGATTGAAAACTCTATCATGACTAAAGTAACAGTTGTCGTTTTAACACGGCAAATGAGAGGAGAAACATCACTGATGAATCGCATTGGAAACCTTCTAATCGGCGCTGTGGTTGGTGCGGTACTGGTTGGGGGCTCGTGGTATATTACATCCCATACCGGCAGCAACAGCAGTGTAGTTGCATCAGTTGGCAAAAACAGCATTACCCGTGCCAACTTCCTTACCCAATTGCAGAAGGACTACGGATCGTCCACACTGGGCCGTCTGGTGACCAACCAGCTCATTCTGGATGGTGCCAAGAAGAACAATATTACGGCTACTACGCAAGACGTGGATACCGCGCTAAATGATTTGAAGACAGGCAACAACATCACCAGTGATGCGCAGTTAAACAGCGCCTTGGCGTCGAATCATATGACGCTGCAGGATCTGCGTGATCAGTTGAAAATTCAGGTGCTGGAGCAGAAGATTGCCGAAAAAGATGTCACAGTATCCGATACAGATATTCAGACCTACTACAATCAAAACAAAGACACGACGCTAGTCACCACGCCGGAAACTGTAACTGCTTCTCACATTTTGGTAGCGACTCAAGATGACGCAAACAAGGTGGAGCAGCGGCTCAAAAATGGCGAAGACTTCGCCGCAGTAGCCAAGGATGTTTCCACCGATACAGGATCTAAAGCCAGCGGCGGACAATTGCCTCCTTTCACGAAGGGACAAATGGACCCCGCGTTTGAAACAGCTGCGTTTGCGCTCAAGGTTGGGGATACCAGCCAACCTGTCCAGTCGCAATTCGGCTGGCATGTAATCAAAGTCACCGCTCACCAGCAACCGGTTATCCCGGCACTTGCTGACGTCAAGCAAAAGATCAGCGACACGCTGAAACAGCAGAAGGCCAAACAGCCTGCAGATGTATTGTCACAGCTTGCCAAAGACGACGGCATCAATATCAATGACGCTTCCTACACCGACGTCAAGAACAACATTTTAAATCCGCCGCCTGCTCAAAATACACCTAGCGGGGGTGTGCCAACTACAGATCCTAATGCGGTTGCACCTACTTCCCCTGCACCAACGACTAACGCTCCAGCTGGAACAAACGCGCCTTAAATGTGTGCGCCTGTTTTCAGCTAACTGGTATCAAAAATAAGACCCACCTGCGCGATCTGCTGCGTCGGGTGGGTTTTTGTTTGAAAGAAAAGAAAGTGTAAACTTTCTTCACCTTTAGTAGCGAAAAAAACATTTGTTCCTTTCGACGCGACTTTTTCCGCTAGTGGCCAAAAAAAGGTAGGGTTCCTTACGACCGACTTTGCCTGCAACTAAGGGAGTAAGGAACCCTGCATTTTTTCTTATTTCTCGCTTGTGGGCATCGATAATTGATCCCGTTCCAGCAGTTGAATGAATTCGGCGAACACTTGTATCCAGGCGGACAAAGGGGCATGCTGCTTCTGCAAGTTCAAAAAAGTCCAAGCCAGCTTCAGCACGCCGTCTGTCTCGCTTCTTGAGGCAAGCAGCAGTTCGCTGTGCCAGTCAGCGGGAAATTCATAGGCTCGGTAAGCCTCAACGATTTGATCATTCGCCAGGCTCAATTCGCGGTAGGGCATCGATTGGCCTGCGAAGTGCGGTGGCAGTTGATAAGATGATGCGTTTGACGTTTCGTACAACTCCGCAAGCGGGACCTGCAGCCCACTGGCGAGCTTCTGTGCAAACAGCAGCGAGGGCATGCGTATACCGCGCTCCAGGGAAGAGATATGCGTGGGAGATATTCCGGTTATCTTGGATAATTGCACTAACGTAAGTTGACGTTTTTTGCGCAAGTATTTCAGACGATGCCTAAAATCTGTCAATTCCATCGCTCGGGTCACTCCACTTCAAGAGTCAAATTAAAATTGCACAAAAGAGTAAAGATATCCACTATACAGTAATTACTTCTTGTACTATAATTAATTTAAGTTAATTCTTCTGTTCATTTGTATGCCAATAGATACATATTCAAGAAATTAATGTTCTTTCAGTATATCACATTCCTTCCAGGAGGCAGAATGATGCAGCAAACTGTAGGTCAGAAAATACGGTACCTAAGACATGTTCGCGGATTGTCCCAGAAGGACTTGGCCCAAGGTCTGTCATCGCCTTCGATGATCAGCCAGATCGAGAGCGATCGGGCGAATCCATCCGTCCAATTGTTAAATCGGCTGGCCGAACGGCTGCAGACTACAATGAATTATTTTTTTATCGACCAATCGATCCAGCAGCGCAACTTCTCCGGGTTATTGCTTGCACGCGCTTATGCAGATGTTGGCCGCTTTAGCGATGCAACGCTGTTGCTTGACCAACTGGATTGCACGTTAATGGAGAGCTCTTTTGCTGATGAAGTGGATTACTTGCGCGCCTTGTGTCTGTTGAAGCTCGGCGATGCGGGCGCCGCACAAGCCGCCCTGGAGCAGCTGCTGGCGCAAGAGAGAGACAAACTCAAGCCGGCTCTTCATATACAGGTTTTGCTGGAGTATGGGCGTATTTTGTGTTTGCAAAGGGACTGGAACGCCGCGCTGGTGCAATGGCGGCGCGCAGTCCAGGCAGGCACCCGGATTCCTGGGGAACATTTGCCTGAATTAGGCCAGGTGTACGAGGCGATCGGGCAGGTCTATGAGGGCAGAGAGGACTGGGAGAATGCGGAGCATGCTTATCGCATGGCTCAGGATCATTATCTCCTGGGCAGCAGCCTGGAAGAAGTGCGCGCCCGTAAATTAAAACAGGCAGAGCAGGATTATCATGCCGAACTTTATGAGCAAGCCATCTTTGATTGCCAAGCGTGTATTTCGATCACTACCATCAGGCAAGAGGCTGCGGCGGCCGCGCAAACGACCATCCGCAGAGCAATCGCTTTAGGCCACACAGGACAAATCAATGAAGCAATGGGTATCTTGAATAAATTGAAGCTAAATCGGGAATGGTTTGAAGAAAATGCGGCTTATTGGTACTTCGCTGTTGCGCAAGTGGAATTCTGTGCGGGCAATTTGGACGCGGCGTACGAGCTGTTGTCGAAACAGTTCCCTGCTGGCGAAACGGCATCGCAGCTAGCGGCCGACGCTTTTTTACTGCTTGGCAGCATTTTAATGAAGATGAATCGACCCGAGGAGGCCCAAGCGTTCCTGCTGTCTGCACGTTGTTGGTATGAAGAGGGCCATGACAATTCCGGGTTGATCAACTGTAATAAACTGCTCAGCACCCTGTATAAAGAAATGGGGAATTACACCGAGGCTTTGGAGTGCCATGACCGCATCCACGATCTCATGGCGGCACATTGGCAGGATCGATCGTGGGATCAGCAATTCGTGCATCTAAAAGAAGGAATCTCCAAATGACCGTCGAATTTGTTACGAGACATTAATGCTGAAACTTCATGCTAGGAGGATTCTGATGCAGCTGGATAAGATTCGCGATCCTGCGACGAATCAGCTGTTTGAGGCGATATTGCAACTTAAGACGGTTGAAGAATGTTATCAGTTTTTTGATGACTTATGTACTGTTAACGAAGTCCACTCGATGGCCCAACGTCTTGAGGTCGCTCGTATGTTGCGGATCGGGCAAACGTACAGCCAGATTGAGCAGGAAACAGGAGCAAGCACGGCTACCATCAGTCGTGTCAAACGATGTTTAAACTATGGCACTGACGGTTATAAGTTTATCTTGGATCGATTAAACAAATAATAACGCAAAAACCCGTATGAACATGCAGACGGGTTTTTTGTTTTTTAGAAGTAAAGAAAGGAACGACTGTTTTTTCCTACCGACAGGAGTGAACCAGATGCAGCTTCAGCGTCATCCTTGGAGCAATTGCAGATTTATCGTGAAGTTGGATCCTGACCGCACCGTGCCGGCTGCTGCCTGGCAGCAGCTGCAGGAGGCGGAACCGGACCTGGTGCTGGTAGGCGGCACTGAACGAATCACCTATGCCAAAGTAGCTGATCTGCTAGGGCTCATTGCGTTGCATCTGCCGGTGCCGCCGATCTGGCAGGAAATCAGTGATCCACATTGCGTTTATCCAGGTTTAGCTGGGTACGCAGTGCCTTGTGTGATCAACAGCGCGTCACCGGAGTGGATGATTGGTGCCCACGCAGAAGCAATTGACCGCTTTGGCGATCTGATCCCATGGCAGTCAATCGTCGTGGAAGGTTATCTCATCTTAAATCCGGATGCCGCAGTTGCCAAATTGACAAATGCTATCCCTTTGCCAGATTCTCTTGCGCTCGCCTATGCGCAGGCGGCACAAACCATTTGGAATCTGCAGACACTTTATGTGGAATACAGCGGCAGGTGGGGCGATATCGAATTGCTGCACAAACTAAGTGAGCGCTTCCGGGGACATTTGATCTATGGCGGAGGGGTCGACTCGGTCGAGCGGGCTTCTGCCTGTGCAAGCGGCTCAGATTCGGTCATTATTGGCAATGCCGTCTATGAAACGCAGCGGGATTCGCTGGCCGAGTTGGCGACTGCCATTCGGTCGGCGGCCCCCAGTAGGTCTGCCCGCTTGCTGTCAGAAGTCTGAATCGAAACAATTGTTTTTCCACTAATGGAATGTTCCCCCTTTGCGCATGCTAAGCACGAGGGGGATGAGCTTATGAAAAAGTCCATTTATGTGTTCATCATGGTCGTGCTGGTGGCAACGGGCTGTATGGCGGCTGGCGGCCCTTCCGTATTTGCAGTTGCCAAGGTCGGCAAAGTCATCGTCATCGATCCAGGTCACGGGGGTATTGATGGCGGTACGCAGTCTGCACAGGGTGACTATCTGGAGAAAAACTTGAACTTGGAAGTTTCCCGAAAACTGAAACAAGCACTTGAGGACAAAGGGTTTACAGTCTATCTGACGCGTGAAGAAGACACCGATGTCACGCAGCATGCACCAAATTCCGCAGTCAAAAGCCGTCATCGGAGGGATCTGATGGGTCGCGTGGAATTTGCGAAACAGCATCAGGCAAACCTGGTGATTTCCATCCACACCAATACAGGCACCAAAACGAATATCGGGCCATTAGTCATTTGCCAGCCGGAATCCTATGAAAGTGT
Organism: Bacilli bacterium; assembly: GCA_028287455.1. GTDB lineage: Bacteria > Bacillota > Bacilli > Tumebacillales > JAQBPP01 > JAQBPP01. Next base: position 5,953 of record JAQBPP010000371.1, read on the forward strand.
CACAGCAGCTGAAATCGTTCAGCATCAGTTTAACAGCATGACTGGCATCGGACAGCACGTGATCAAAGGCAAGCGGCTGTATATCCTGACGCACAGCACGATTCCGGTCATCCTGGTGGAAGTTGGTTTCTTATCGAATCCACGCGACGCATACCAACTGCACACGCCGCAGTATCAGCAAAAATTAATTGAGGCGATCGTATCGGGCGTCAACGAGTATTTCGTGACCAAAGTCAGTTAATATAAAACGACCCACGACGGTCAGCTCACGTCACGGGTCGTTAAGAAATGGTATGTAGTGGGATCCCCCACCAAAAAAATCCCAGCCACAGGTCGAATCCTGTCGGCTTTTGAAAACTATATCATACGTGTACAAAGAAGGTCAAGCTGCGGATAAAATAACAGTTAATTGTTTATAAGATCAAGATCCTGCAGCACCCGATCGGCAATCCGCTGATACCCCGCATCGCTCGGATGGAAATGGTCGCTCGACAGGAATTTGTCTCCACCTCGCTGGAACAGGTCATAGACAGGCACGACATAAAACTGCGCCGTTTGCCCTGTCAAGGCCAGCATCGTTTGGTTAAATTGATTTACATATTTGTCTGCTTGCAGCTGCGGGTCTAATACCGTATAGAACGGATTATAAATCGCAACCAGATAAACTGGGCAGGTCCCGTTTGCTGCACGTATTTTCGCGACGATCGATGTCAGATGAGTTTTATAGCTCTGTCCGGCGGCGTCAATGGTTGACGGAGACAAATTATCCAACTGATTGGTCGAGCCGAACAGGTCATTGCCGCCGATCGTAAATACGATCAAGGTGGCTTGTTTTATAAGGCCTTGAACTTCACTTTCATTCAACAGGTCATCGAGCTGCGCTGATGTTTGCCCGCTGACAGCAATGTTCGTGAACACCACCGGTTTTTTCGTTTGAGTTTGCAGGGCATCTTTGACTCTGCCAATATAGCCTTTGCCAGATAGATCGCCCAAACCGCGTGTTAATGAATCCCCGAACGCCACCAAATGA
>JAQBPP010000382.1 GCA_028287455.1 Bacilli bacterium
CAAATGCCGCTCCTTAAAAGTGAGTTGGATCGGTATCGGCGAACCGGATACCGCATCGTGTTTCTGGCTGCTGACGGGCAGCGGGCAGACCGGTTAAAGCGTATCCTGGAAGACTTCGGTATGGAAGCCGAATTCGCCCGGGACCCAAGCACTTTGTCTAACCGTCCAGCCATTTTCCAAGGGAATTTGCATAACGGCTTTGAACTGTCACTGCTGAGATTGGCAGTGATTACAGAGACAGAAGTGTTTACTACCAAACAACGGAAAATTCGGCCGAACCGTTCCATTTCGGATGCTGAACGAATTAAGAGTTACCAGGAGCTTAAAATAGGCGATTACGTGGTTCATCTCAATCATGGAATCGGCAAGTATATCGGGATTACTACGCTCGTTGTGGAAAATACCCATCGGGATTATTTGCAGTTGGAATATGCAAATGGAGATAGTCTATACGTACCCACCGATCAAATTGATTTGGTGCAGAAATATGTCGGCGCTGAAGAAAAAGTCCCGAAGGTCTATTCCCTGAATGGATCCGAATGGCAGCGCGTCAAAAGCAAGGCGCAATCCTCCGTTCAGGATATTGCACAGGATCTGATCAAGCTGTACGCTGCCAGGCAAGCGGCGCTCGGACATTCCTTCTCTGCAGATACCCCTTGGCAGAGCGAATTTGAAGCGATGTTCCCCTATGAAGAAACACCAGACCAACTGAAATCAATCATTGAGATTAAGCGGGATATGGAGGAGACTCGACCGATGGATCGATTGCTTTGCGGGGATGTCGGCTATGGTAAAACTGAGGTGGCTATTCGCGCGGCTTTTAAGTCGGTGATGGATGGCAAACAAGTGGCGGTGTTAGTGCCGACGACGATCTTGGCTCAGCAGCATTATCAAACGTTTAACGAACGATGCGCGGGTTTTCCTGTTCGAATTGAAGTATTGTCGCGTTTCCGCACCAAAGCACAATGCAATGAAGTGATTAAAGGGGTAAAGGAAGGCTCAATCGATATTGTCATCGGTACACATCGACTGCTGAATAAGTCGGTTCAGTTTAAGGATCTAGGTTTGCTGGTGATCGACGAGGAGCAGCGCTTCGGTGTCACCCATAAGGAAAAAATCAAACAATTAAAAAACAATGTGGATTGTTTAACCCTGACAGCTACGCCGATTCCTCGGACACTTCATATGTCCATGCTGGGCATTCGGGATTTGTCTGTTATTGAAACGCCGCCTGAAAACCGCTTTCCCATCCAGACGTATGTAGTCGAGTACTCAGATGGATTGGTCCGTGAGGCAATTGAACGTGAGCTTGGGCGAGGCGGACAAGTGTATTTTCTGTTTAACAAGGTACGCGAGATCGACCGGATGGCAGAGCGAATCCGTGCATTAGTTCCAGATGCTCGGGTGGTGGTTGGCCATGGTCAAATGAACGAAGAAGAATTGGAGCGGGTGATGCTTGAATTCCTGGAAGGTGAAGCGGATGTCCTTGTATCCACCACAATTATTGAGACAGGAATCGATATACCAAACGTTAACACTCTGATTGTGAATGATGCGGATCATATGGGATTATCCCAGCTTTATCAACTGCGCGGCCGGGTTGGTCGATCTAATCGTGTAGCTTACGCTTTTTTCACCTACCAAAGGGATAAAGTGCTCACAGAAGTCGCCGAGAAGCGCTTGCAAGCGATAAAAGAGTTTACGGAGCTGGGCAGCGGCTTCAAGATTGCGATGCGGGATTTGTCCATTCGAGGGGCCGGAAACCTGTTGGGAGCCGAGCAGCACGGATTTATTGCCTCCGTGGGTTTTGATCTCTACAGCCAGATGCTGACTACGACCATCGAGGAACTGAAAGGCGAAGCGAAAGAAAAAACTGTCGAGCCCTCTGTGGAGCTCGCCGTGGACGCTTATATTCCAGAAGTCTTCATTCCGGATCCGGTGCAAAAAATCGAGATCTATAAGAAATTTGTTTCGGCGAAAACGCTCGATCAGGTCACTGACCTGGAAGAAGAGATTGAAGACCGCTTTGGCGATTTGCCGCTTGAAGTTCGTCAGTTGTTAGCTATCGTGCGGATTAAACTCTGTGCAGCTGCCTACGGATTTGATTCCATTACTCGGCAGGGACATGACGTGAGCCTGCGTCTGCATGAAAAGGAAAACGCACGGATTCAGGGTGACAAGTTATTTGCGTTATCGAAAAAGTTTCCGAATCGAATGAATCTAACCGCCGGTAAAAATATTGTGATCACGCTCAGGGTCAAGGGATTGTCCAGCACCGAAAGCGTTGCGCTGCTGGAGCAATTCATGCAGGAGTTTCCATCTGTTCGCAAAGAAGATACCTTAATCGGTCAAACATCGTAGCACAGCGTATAGTTTGTCTGCCAAAGATAGACAATACCTCTACAAGCCTCTACACCCCAAAACATGCTCCAAGCATTCGGAAAAACGCAGCGGGACTGCCTTTCTCTGCTGGTTAAATTGGAAAAGTAACACTTTTCCATTGGTAAAAAGAGAAGGATGAGGACAAGATAATCGCAGCACACAAGAGGTCTTTTAACCCACTGTACAATCTCATTTCGAATAAGGGACTATACATTGAAAGAGAGGTTGGATTGATCGATGAAAGCAACTGGTATCGTGCGTCGAATTGACGATTTAGGCCGTGTTGTCATTCCGAAGGAAATCCGTCGTACACTTCGCATACGTGAAGGGGATCCGCTTGAAATATTTGTCGACCGCGATGGTGAAGTCATCCTAAAGAAATATTCTCCCATTGGTGAGTTGGGTGATTTTGCTAAAGAGTATGCCGATTCATTAACTGAATCTCTTGGACATATTACTTTAATTACGGATCGTGATTTATGTATTGCAGCTTCAGGTGCATCGAAAAAGGATTTTCTCGAGAAACCGATTGCACCCGATGTGGAAAAGTCTATGGAAGATCGTAAAACAGTCGTCAATTTTAGTCCTGGAGAATACCAGATAATTCGGGAACGAACTGAGAAGTTTACGTCACGGGTAATCGCACCGATTATTGCAGCAGGTGACCCGATTGGTACGGTCATCTTGCTATCCAGAGATGAGACTGTCAAAATGGGTGAGCTGGAGACCAAATTGGCGGAGACAGCAGCAGGTTTTTTGGCGAAACAAATGGAACAATAGCGAGGAATGTAGCAATGGGGGCGCTGAAGTTCAGCGCCTCCATTTTGTGCTGTGTGGACATGTTTTCTGCAGCCTCCGCATACTAATAGCTTGTGCTATACTTAGTATCACAATAGATGTGGGGGTCTCCTATGACGGAGAAAAATTTGTTTGTACGAGGTGCAATGCTTCTCGCCATAGCAGGGGTAATTTCCAAAATTCTAGGATCTATTTATACGATTTTTCTCCAGAATATGATTGGAGACCAGGGCCTTGGACTCTATCAAATGGCCTATCCGATTTATTCGACTCTATTAATCCTGTCGACCGCAGGTTTTCCAATCGCGGTGTCCAAGTTTGTCTCTGAACACATTGCACTTGGCGATTACAGGGGTGCGAAAACTGTCTTTCGCATCTCGTCGGTGCTGCTGACCGTTTCTGGCGTAATTTGTTTTGTGATTCTGTTTTTCTGTGCACCTTGGTTCGCAGGATTGTTTGGGGACGCAAGTAGTCAGCTGGCGATCCAGGCCATTGCTCCTGCGCTGCTCGTTGTGCCTGTGATGAGTGCGATACGCGGCTACTTTCAGGGCTGGCAGCAAATGGAGCCTACTGCTGTCTCACAAGTATTTGAACAATTGGTGCGGGTAGGGACGATCCTCATTGCGGCGGCGCTGCTTTTTCCCTATGGGGCTCATGTGGCGGCTGCAGGCGCAGCATTTGGAGCAGTAACTGGCGGTTTGGTTTCCTTATTGATCTTATTGGTCTATATGCGCAAGAGCAGTATTTATTTTCGTCATGACGTCAGGATGAAAAATACAGTCCCACAGCCGAACAAATGGGTGATCATGCGCAAGCTCATCTACTACGCGATCCCAGTGTCGCTTGGGGCGCTAGTAGTGCCTTTAATGAACAACATTGATGTAATCAGTGTGGTGAATATACTCAAGCAGACGGGTATGTCCCAGGCGGCTGCAACAGAAGCATTTGGATTGCTGTCAGGTCGGGCGTTTAAACTTATGCTGCTGCCGACTACTTTTGCCACTGCTATTGGTGCAGCGCTAATGCCGGCGATTTCTGCTGCGCTAGCGGTTGGAAACCAGGGGGAAGTTCGCAGTAAAATGGATCTTTCCATGCGTTTTACTGTGTTGATTTCGCTGCCGGCAGCCCTTGGACTGGCGATACTGGCAGGTCCGATCGATACGATGCTGTTCAAAAACGATCAAGGCAGCCAGGCCATTCTGATCATCTCATTAGCTACCCTGTTTTCTTCCGTTCAGTTGACGACTTCTGCAATTCTGCAGGGAATTAATAGTGTGTATGTGCCGGTCAGGAATCTGTTTATTGGTTGTTTTCTGAAGCTGCTGCTAAATTATTTGCTGGTACCTGCATGGGGAATCAATGGAGCTGCGTTCGCGACAGTTAGCGCTTATTTCTTATCAGCACTGCTCAACCTTTGGGAAGTATACCGCACTACTGGCGTGGTCTTCTCTATGAAGGCATTAGTATGGCGCCCGCTGTTCGCCGCTTTGGTCATGTCAGTACTGGCCTATACAGTAAATCGGGAGTGTTTTCCATGGGCCGCCGCCCACCTCCATTCGCTGCGTTTCGCTTACGCATTCAGTGTATTAGCGTCCATTTCAATAGGCACACTGGTATATACGATCTCGCTGTTGATTACCGGAAGTATTACATCGCGCGATTTGGAGTCTGTTCCACGGATTGGTATTTCGTTAGCTAAATTGTTCAATCGAATTGGAATCCTGAGGTGACGTGAAATTGCCGCTTATTCATGTGATAGGGTTAGGGCCTGGTTCTTGGGCCAGTCTGCCGGTAGGTTCTTACCAGCTGATGCAGTCTGGCTTGCCTCTGTTTTTAAGGACAAGCGAACATCCTGTAGTGGCTGAGTTAGCTGCTAATGGAATCAAGTTTGGTTCGTATGACTTCATCTATCAACAGTCAGACACTTTTGAAGAAGTGTATCAGCAAATTGTGGGTGCACTGCTGTCTGAATGTATGGCGGCAGCAGAGCAGACCATTATTTATGCTGTCCCTGGTCATCCTGGCGTTGCGGAACGCACCGTTCCACTTTTGAAACAGCAAGCTGCCTGTCAAGGGGTGCAGGTAGTCGTTGGAGCGGGCCAGTCTTTTTTGGATGAACTCTTGATCAAAGTGGGTGCAGATCCTACTGACGGCCTGATCGTGCTGGACGCTTTAAGCGTGCAAGCTTCCCAATTAAATCCAGGCATACATACTGTTTTTGTGCAAGTGTACAGCCGTGCGGTGGCTAGCGACTTAAAACTTACACTGATGGACGTTTATCCGGATGAATTTCCGGTTACAGTTGTAAAAGCGGCAGGTGTCAAACAGGTTGAGGAAATCAAACAGCTTCCTTTGTTCGAATTAGATCAAACGGTTGAATTTGACCATTTAACCTCTGTCTACATAGCTCCTGCTGGGCAGGAGCAGGTATTGCACCGGCAGATATGGAAACTGCTCGACATCGTCCGCATCCTGCGTTCGCCGGAAGGTTGTCCGTGGGATCGCAAACAAACACATGAAAGTTTGCGTAAGTACGTCATTGAAGAGGCTTATGAAGTGGCGGATGCAATTGATCGGAGGGAGCCGTGGGATCTGGCGGAAGAGCTCGGCGATTTATTGCTGCACGTGGCTCTGCATGCCCAAATCGGCACTGAACAGGGTACGTTTAGCTTTTATGACATTGTGCAGATACTCTCGGACAAGATGGTCAGGCGGCATCCGCACGTGTTTGGCGGCGGGGAAGCGGACACTGTGGAAGACGTATTGACCAATTGGGAATCGATTAAGCAGCAAGAGAAGTCCAGCAAACAAGGTGCGCCTGACGAACTCAAGGCGGGATCTATTCTGGATCAAGTTAAGCCCTCCGCTCCACAGGTGCAAGTGGCGCTGCAGCTGCAAGCTCGTGCTGCTGAAGTCGGGTTCGACTGGACAAGCCTGCCCCCTGTCGTAGAAAAAATCATAGAAGAACTCGATGAAGTTACGTCAGCAGCAGGTGATGTGCAGAAAGAGGATGAACTGGGAGACCTGCTGTTTGCTGTCTGTAATTTGGCCAGGTTTTTAAACGTTGACCCGGAGGCCGCTCTTGCGAAAACGAATATGAAGTTTCGAGATCGGTTCCGATATATTGAGACAGAACTCTCCAAGAAGGGGATCTCCCCTGCAGAGTCAACCTTGGAAGAAATGGATGCTCTGTGGACGGAAGCCAAAACAAAAAAATTCCGGTAGTTTGCAGGATTTAGCTGTTCATACACGAATATCCAATTTGCAGAAAACATTTTTTTCTGATTTTGAAGGGAGCGAATTGATTTAATGAACAAGCTGGAATTAGTGACTAAGGTTGCTGAGCAGACTGGATTGAAGAAAAAAGATGCAGAGCTGGTAGTAAATTCGGTATTAGATACGATTTCAGACGCGCTGGCCGAAGGAGATAAAGTACAATTAATCGGGTTTGGAACGTTTGAAACTCGTAAACGCACAGCTCGCAATGGCCGCAACCCGCAAACCGGTGAAGTCATTCAAATTCCAGCGTCAGTTGTTCCAGCATTTAAGCCTGGCAACAAGCTTAAAGAGCTGACAGCTGCCAAGTAAGACATTCATGCGTTTAGACAAATTTCTTAAAGTGTCTCGCATCATCAAACGTCGTACATTAGCTAAAGAAATCTGTGACAAAGGCCGCGTTGAAATAAACGGGCGTGTGGCCAAAGCTAGTTCCACTGTAGCTGTCGGAGATCAGTTGGTGTTAACATTTGGAAGTAAACGCATTTTCGCACAGGTTCTGCAGATTGCAGAACATGCGCGCAAAGATCAGGCAGCTGATTTATACCGCATTACAGCGGAGGAACGGCTAAGCGGCGATCCTGCTTGGGACGATGATCAAGACACGAATGGCTAGTTGATGGTAAACATGTTTGAGCGGGACTGCCCCTTAAAGTCTGGTATAGACTTGAGGGTCGGTCCTTTTTTGCTTTTATCTTCTTTGTAATCATAGGTTTAAAGATCAAAAGAACTTGTCCTTAAAAGTTGTTCTTTCTTGTAAATATCCTTCATAGACTAGGAACTGAAAGCAAGTCCATCTAGGAGGATTGAAGCATGGTAGATGATCGAGCCAAATCAGTGAACCCTAGCAGCTATGACCGTCATGAAGTTTGCTTGCTGAATCGGCATTCTTTAAAAGCAACTGGCGTGATCAATGTGGAAAGTTTCGATGTGCATGAGTTTGTTTTACAAACCGCGTATGGTCTATTGGCTATTCGAGGTGAAGAACTTCACATTAAAACATTGGATTTAGAAGGGGGAACGGTAATTGTAGAAGGGGCGGTTTTTGACCTGGTGTACTTCGATGATGGACTGCCTCCTGCTGCACAAAAATCAAAAGGATTCATCGGTAAACTGTTCCGGTTGTAGAAGGAGGTTCATCAGGTGGCCTTAGAAGTGCAATACCTTACCTTCTTGAGCCTGCTCGCATCAGGTATCGTATTAGGGGCAGTCTATGACAGTTACACAGTAGTGCTCCGGGAATGGCGCTTTTTGCGCTTTCTGCGGCCGATGGTGGATCTTTCCTATTGGATTTGCGGCTTAGTTGTGGTATTTTATCTGTTAATGCGCATCAATCATGCAGATTTTCGCATTTCTATTTATCTGCTTCTGCTGATTGGTTGGTTTTTATATCGCATTACGTTGAGACAAGCCGTGATTGCCAGCACTGTAGGAATTATTATGGCGATCGGCTGGGTTTTGCTGATCGTTTGGCGAGTGGTCAATCTGCTGGTGATCAAACCTGTGTGGTTTACGATGCGAGTGGTTTATCGGATTGTGCTGCTGATGGATCGTCTGCTGAAAGCGATGGAGCTGGTGCTGCTCTGGCCTTTCAAAGTGATCTTTAAAACAGCGGTGTCCATTCTCAGACTGTTGTTCCAACCGCTGCTGAGACGATTAATGGTAATTTTATCACCTTACTTGAATCAAGCAGGACAAAGATGGGGATTGATGCAAAATAAATGGAAGGAATTAACCTCCTTTATGTCGAATTGGTTAATTAAGAAGGACGACGATGATCATCCTCCCTCATAAAGTTGACTTATTTTATTTATACTAGTTGGAGGCGTATACCGTGAGGCAAGGTTCTGCCGCACGTGGAAAAGTAGTGCCGCTGTCATCTTCGGCTCTACGAGTATCCACTCAGCCTGCTCGTTCCCGGTTGATCCCCAGAATGCGAAATTTATTGTTGATTGGTTGTATCGTTTGGGCGCTATGGACTTATTTTTTTGTTCAGCTGCCTGCCTTGCACCAGTTGAATCGTGAAAAAGCCGATTTATCTAATCAGCTGTCTTCGATGCAGCAGGACAACAGCAATCTAGGAAAAACAATCGCCAATTTGGGAACTGACGCATATATTGAACGGATTGCACGTCAGGATTACAACATGATTAAACCTGGCGATATCCTTTATCAACACACGAAATGACACTCATTTAGTGATGTTCATTATTCTTGACACTTCCTATAACCGTTGTATACTTTAGATTGGATTTCTTTCTTAAATTCGAGGGGGAGCGTTTTCTTTCATGTCAATTGAAGTTGGCAGCAAACTAGAGGGGAAAGTAACTGGCATCACTAATTTTGGGGCATTCGTCCTGCTGCCAGGCGGAGTAACAGGATTGGTTCATATTTCTGAAATTGCAGACACTTATGTCAAGGATATCAATGATCATCTGAAGGTCAATGATGAAGTTACGGTTAAAGTGATCAACGTCGATAAGGATGGTAAAATTGGTTTGTCGATTCGGCAAGCGAAGGAACAGCCTCAGACGGTGCCTGCCGGTCGTCCACCCGTTGACAGAGAGCGCTTTTCAGATCGTCCTGGAGGAGGAT
>JAQBPP010000390.1 GCA_028287455.1 Bacilli bacterium
TCTTTCTCACTGAGCTTGGTAAACTGCTCTAGCCGTAAATATCCAGCCTGGGTGAGTGCACGTAAAGCTGGCTTCCCGACGTTTGGAAGGTCGCATGCCTGGTCATGATTGTGATTAGAATTTCCCAATCATACCACTCCTTTTAACAGATTCAATTTTATAACTATTAATTCAACATTATGTTAAGCTATCCTGCCAGTTAGCTTAATGCCGATGCTAGTCTAATACTTTATTTTTCAGTCCAGTACTTTATTTTCTTTTAACACTACTACTCGCTCAATCAATTCGGGTGGAAAAAAATCCCCAAGAAATGTATCCTCAGGGACTTTTGCGGTACTCGACTTTATTACAGAGTTCTTGAGTTTTATACAAGGTTCATAACTTTTTTACAGAGTTCTTGACTTTATTACAGACGGACAACCATCTCATCCAACCCCCAAACCCTACTCCACAGTCACACTCTTTGCCAAATTCCGTGGCTTATCCACATCATTGCCGCGTGCCACAGAAGCGTAATACGCAAGCAGCTGCTGTGGAATCACTGCCAGCACGGGTGCCAGAAACGGCAGCGTGCGAGGGATGGTGATGACTTCATCGGCGTGCTTGTGGATCTCGGCATCACCTTCCCAGGCGAGCGCCAAAACGTAGGCATCGCGCGCCTTGACTTCCACGATGTTGGAGACTGTTTTCTCATACAACTTGTCTTGTGTCACCAGGGCGATCACCGGTATGCCTTCCACAATCAGCGCGAGTGCACCATGCTTCAGTTCACCTGCTGCATAGGCTTCGGCGTGAATATAAGAGATTTCTTTTAATTTCAAAGCGCCTTCCAGTGCGACTGCATAATCGAGGCCGCGTCCGATGAAGAAACAGTCTTCTTTGGCGGCTGCATATGTTCTGGCAAATTTTTCGATCATGGCGCTGGTTTGCAGCACTTGTTCTGCTTGCTCTGGCAGAGCGCGGAGTGCTTGCGCGATGTCCGGAATCAGGTTAGCGCCTTCACTGTGCCTGACTTGAGCCAGGTGGCCGGCCAGCAGATATAAACAGATCAGCTGGGTGGTATAAGCCTTGGTGGAGGCGACTGATATTTCCGGTCCTGCTAATGTCAAAATGACGTCGTCAGCTTCACGAGCGATTGAGGAGCCTACAACATTGGTGATAGCGATCACACGGGCGCATCCACGGGATTTCGCTTCGCGCATGGCGGCCAGTGTATCAGCTGTTTCTCCCGATTGCGAAATGACGATGACTAGCGTTTTGTCAGTGACGATCGGCTCGCAGTAACGATATTCAGACGCAATCTCGACATTGACAGGGATGCGGGTCAGGTTTTCAATGGCCGCTTTGCCCACGAGTCCAGCGTGGTAAGACGTTCCACAAGCGACGATATGGATGCGATCAATTGTGTTCGCGACTTCATCCGTTAAATTGATTTCATTAAGCGTTATTCGACTCCCATCCGGTGAGATGCGAGACGTCAATGTATCGCGGATGGCAGTGGGCTGCTCGGTGATTTCTTTGAGCATGAAATGGTCAAAGCCGCCTTTTTCCGCGGATACTGCATCCCAGGTGACATGGAACACGTCTTTCGAAATGGGTACGCCGGCGAACGTGAATAGGTCGACGCCGTCTTTCGTAATGACTGCCATCTCACCGTCATCAAGGATATACGTTTCGCGTGTGTATTCCAGGATCGCGGGAATATCAGAAGCGATGAAGTTTTCTCCATCGCCGAGACCAATGACCAACGGCGAAGCTTTGCGCACTGCAATCAGCTTGCCAGGTTCTTCTTTGGCCATAATGCCTAATGCAAAAGCGCCTTCCAAACGTGCGATCACCTGGATCACTGTCGTGAACAGATCACCTGCATACAGTTCTTCCACCAAATGAGCAACTACTTCCGTATCCGTCTGCGATTGGAAGCGATGGCCCATGGATGTCAACTCTTCGCGCAAAGCCTGATAGTTTTCGATAATCCCATTGTGCACCACCACAAAGCGGCCTGAGCAATCCGAATGCGGATGCGCATTATCGTCTGATGGACGTCCATGGGTAGCCCAACGCGTATGTCCAATTCCTTGGCCGCCAATAAGCGGTGTCTGGATATGCTGCTCCAGTGCCACCAGACGTCCGAGCACCTTCTGCACTTGCAAATCGCCTTCATTGTAAACTGAAATTCCTGCTGAGTCGTACCCTCTATATTCTAATTTGGACAACCCGCGCAGCAGCACTTCTTGTGCGCTGCGATGTCCTATATAACCAACGATTCCACACATCTTTTGTCCTCATCTCCCAAAAAAGTCAATAGGAAACCAACCTGATTCCTACACGAACAGGTTTTGCAATCATAAGATCGTTCCCCGTAGAAGCACTTTGTCCCTTAAGTCGCCTTAAGGATTTCAGCTACTCCTGTAACAATAGCGGGTATCACTATCGGGAGGCATCCGCCGAAGCTTTCGCTAACCTCCACCGCGTCTCCTGAAACGTCACTAGCAGCATCATGCTTAACATCAGCTATTTGAAACCGCCTCAGGCCTGGCGCTAGACCGAATCCCTGCAGACCTCGATCCTCCTTCCTATGAAGTTGACAATGTCTCGCTGCTTCTCTCTAGTCATCACCTCCTTAAAGTACTACCAAATTATACGTTGCAACCGGGCATTTAAGTGCCCAATTCCCGCCGTACAACCTGTGTAATTTTCTCCACTAAGTGTGTCAACTGGTCTGCATCAGGTCCCTCTGCCATTACACGGATAAGCGGTCCTGTGCCTGAAGGACGCACCAGCACTCGTCCGTCATCCCCCAGCAGCGCTTCCACTTCGGCAATTGTCTGAAGAATTTGACTGTTCGAGTCCCACCCCTGTTTGGACGCGACATGAACATTCTCAAGCAGTTGTGGATAAGAACGCATAATTTTTCGCATATCACTCAGACGTTGACCGGTTCTCTTCATAATACCAGCTAATTGCACTGCTGTTAAGATGCCATCTCCGGTTGTATTGTGTCTCAGCATGATGATATGTCCAGATTGTTCGCCGCCTAAGGCGTACCCGCCCTTCAGCATCGCTTCCATAACATAGCGATCGCCGACTGAAGTTTGAACGAGTGCAATGTTTTCAGCTTTCATCGCTTTGACAAAGCCAACATTAGACATTACGGTGGTGACGACTGTACCCCGCTCCAATTCGCCCGCTTCCCGCAGGCTTTTTCCCAATATGGCGATCATATAATCGCCATCCACCAGTTCGCCCTGTTCGTCGACTGCAATTAATCGATCGGCATCGCCGTCAAAAGCCAGTCCCAGGTCAGCGCCGCAGCGGACAACTTCAGCCTGCAAAGGGGCAGGATGTGTGGAGCCGCACTTCACGTTGATATTAACCCCATTAGGCTCGGCGAACAGCGTGACCACCTCTGCACCCAGGGATTCAAAGACAGCAGGAGCAATCCCTGACGCAGCTCCATTAGCGCAGTCAAGCACGATCTTCAGGCCGTCGAATCGCTCCTGAATCGTACTGGTCAGAAAATGCACATACAAATCGGCTGCATCTGCTCTGCTCTCCAAACGGCCCACTTCACCGCCAACTGGCCGCGGCAGCCCGTCGACCTGCTGTTCCAACAGCCTTTCGATTTGTTCCTCCACCTCATCGAGCAGCTTGAACCCGTCACCGCCGAAGAACTTGATGCCATTGTCGGCGACAGGATTATGAGAAGCAGAGATCATCACCCCGGCATCTGCCTGCAATTTTCTTGTCAGATAAGCTACACCAGGCGTTGAAACAACACCCACCTGGATCGCGGTTGCGCCAACCGACAGAATTCCAGCGATTAAGGCGGATTCTAATAAGTCACCGGAGATGCGGGTGTCTTTGCCAATGATGATCTTGGCCTGCTCCTTCTCGCCTGTTAAAACATAGGCACCACATCTGCCCAGTTTATAAGCCAGCTCCGGAGTAAGCTCCAGATTGGCCACTCCCCTCACGCCATCTGTTCCAAAATAACGACCCACTGAACCAAAACCCCATTCCCGTCTGGAATTCTTGCTGTGATCCTTAACTACTTTATGTACTTCTTGCTGAAGATGTGTTGGTACTTGTCCCTATATTTCTGCAGCATCACGTTTTGTTCAGCGTTACAGTCACCGTTTGAGCAACTGACAACTGAGTTCGTACTCCTTTGGGCGCCTTAATCTGAATCGGCAGGTTATACGTGCTGCCTGACGTGC
>JAQBPP010000394.1 GCA_028287455.1 Bacilli bacterium
AGTGACCTTTATGAGAGACTGCTTGCTGCAGGGATCGATGTGCTCTGGGATGACCGGGATGAACGTCCAGGAGTCAAGTTCAAAGACGGTGATCTGATCGGAACTCCACTGCGCATCACAATTGGCAGACTAGCAGGTGAAGGCATTGTTGAATACAAAGACCGCAGGAGCGGTGCTGTGGATCAGATCACTTGGCAGGATGCGCTCACTTATGTGATCGATCAGGTGAAATCAGGTATGACGCGGCAGGGAAACGAGGGTGAAGGTCGAATTTAGTTACGAGCAAAAACGGTCGCTAAGAAAGGAAGTCAACATGAGTATCACGTGGAATGAGGCTGCCTCTCAAAACTCAGATGAAGAGCCTGCCTGGCTGCAGTCACTTGCGCTGGATCAGGCTCTTGCACCCTGGCTGTATAACGCTGTGCTTGAGCGCGTGCAATTGATCAAAACGGAGCGGAAACTTGTGATTGGGTTGATCAGTCAGGATCTGCCCGCTGCGAGTGACTTTTATGCGTTAAAATCGGCACTGCAAAACCGATTTCCGATGGTACAGCTGGAAGTTTGCTTGAAAATGATTGACATCACCCAAATTGATTTCGATCAGTTTCAGACCTATAAACCGTTCATCCTACAAGAACTGTTTAGCGCTGATTATGCGGCTTTCCAACTGCTGTCAAGCGCGGAATGGAGTTTTTCACAAGGGCTGCTTGCCATCGATGTGATCGACTCCATTGTCATTCAGCAGCTCCTTAAGCATCAAGCGGACGAGTTGATCCGCGGCTGGTTTCATCATCGCTTCTCTTATCCGCTTGAAGTAACAATTACGATTGCAGACAATCGGCAAGAGAAGTTGGGTTCGTTTCAAGAGCAGCGCCGCCTGGAAGAAGACAGCCAGATCGAGTCGATTCAGTCCGCGCTGGTCGAGCAGCAGACGCAGGCGAAACATTCGCCGTCCGTTTCTCTGCAGTTTGGTGCGGCGATTGACGAGCCTGCCATTGAAATCAAAACGATTCAGGATGAAATGCGCAAAGCGGTGGTCCGTGGCCGTATTTTCGAATTCGATAAAAGGGAACTGCAGTCCGGCCGTACCCTTTATACGTTTTCAATGACGGATCTTACCGATTCGATCCAGTGCAAAGTGTTTGCAAAAGGCGATGGCCAGCTGGAAGTTTTTAATTTATTGCAGGCGGATGTCTGGCTTAGCGTGCGCGGAACGGTTCAATATGACACGTTTGCCAAAGAACTGGTGCTTCTGGTACAGGATTTGTGTCAAATTGAATCTCCTAAACGGCTCGATACTGCTGAGCGCAAGCGGGTAGAACTGCATGCGCATACCCAGATGTCATCGCTTGACGGTGTGGTTTCTCCTGAAGCGTTAGTCGCACACGCCGCCAAATGGGGTCATAGCGCCATTGCCATCACTGACCATGGCGTGGTGCAGGCCTTTCCAGATGCGTACCACGCAGCGAAAAACGCGGGCATCAAATGCCTGCTTGGTATGGAAGCCTATGTGGTGGATGACGGAGTGTCCATTGTCTATCAAGTGAGTGACGCAAATGATCGACTGCTGGATGAGAACACAGTTTACGTCGTGTTTGACACTGAAACCACTGGTTTAAATGCTGCGGAGAACACATTGATTGAAATAGCTGCGGTTAAAATGCGCGGCCAAGAGATCCTGGAAGAATGGACAACGCTGATCGATCCGCAAACAGACATCTCGCCCAAAATCACTGAACTCACAGGAATCACAAATGAGATGGTCAAGCATCAACCGCTTCTTGCAGAAGCACTGCCCGAATTTCGGACTTTTTGCAGTGATGCGGTATTGGTGGCTCATAATGCGGAATTTGACCTGGGGTTTATTTCTGTATGTGCCGGGCGCATCGGCATGGAGCGTTGGCAGAACCCGGTACTGGATACGCTAGCACTTTCGCGGAAATTGTATCCAAAAGAGCGCAATCACCGATTGAAAACACTCACCACCAAATTTGGCGTGGAGCTTGTCAACCACCATCGGGCGCTTGATGACACGGTGGCTACTGCCAAAGTTTTTATGTACTTGTTAAAAGAAAGCTTGGACAGCGGTATTCAGCGTTTATCTCAGTTCAATCGGCCAAGTGAAACGATTGATTTTGCACGCATGCGGCCCTATCATACGACGATTTTGGTGCAAAATAAGACTGGTTTGAAAAACCTATATAAATTGGTGTCCGCCTCCCACATCGAGTACTACTATCGGGTTCCACGTATTCCGCGCAGTTTGTTGACCTCTTTTCGGGAAGGGCTGCTGATTGGATCGGCCTGTCAGGAAGGGGAACTGTTCTCCGGGATTCTGCGGGGCAAGTCGCGTGAAGAGTTAGTGGAAGCCGCGAAATACTACGATTACATAGAGATTCAGCCGTTGTCGCATTACGCAGGATTGCTTGCGAATGAGTCGATTCAATCCCTGGACGCTGTGAAAGGGTATCACGAACTGCTGCTGTCAATTGGTGAGGAAACGAGCCGGCCGGTTGTGGCCACTGGAGATGTGCATTTCCTGAACGAGGAAGACGCTATCCATCGCGAAATCTTTTTACAAAGCCAAAATTCATTTGGCGGCGGAACGCAACCTCCGCTTTATTTTCGGACAACAGACGAAATGCTGGCTGAGTTTTCTTATTTGGGCGCGGAGACAGCAGAGCGTGTGGTAGTCTATAATCCGCAACGGATCGCAGATGAAATAGAGGACGTATCGCCGATTCCCGATCAGCTTTATACGCCAAAAATTGACGGAGCAGACGATGACATCAAGCAGATGTGTTACGACAGGGCGCATCTGATCTACGGCCAAGAGTTGCCGGAAGTGGTGGCGCAGCGGCTGGAACGAGAACTGAATGCGATTATATCCAACGGATTTGCTGTGATTTATCTGATTGCGCATAAGCTTGTGAAAAAATCGCTCGATGACGGTTATCTGGTGGGATCGCGGGGGTCGGTGGGTTCTTCTTTTGTCGCGACAATGTCTGAAATCACTGAAGTTAATCCATTGCCGCCGCACTATGTTTGTCCGAACTGTCAGTGGAGTGAATTCCTCACTGACGGTTCAGTGGCATCTGGCTACGATTTGCCTGACAAGAATTGTCCGGTGTGTCAGTCGATGTTGATCAAAGACGGACAGGACATACCATTTGAAACGTTCCTCGGGTTTGAAGGCGATAAAGTGCCTGATATTGACCTCAATTTTAGCGGAGATTATCAGTCGATTGCGCATAACTACACCAAGGTGCTGTTCGGCGAGCAGTACGTCTATCGGGCAGGTACCATTGCGACTGTAGCTGATAAGACAGCGTTTGGGTATGTCAAGAAGTATATGGAGGACAAGGGTCTGCAGCCGCGGAATGCGGAAATGAACCGTTTGGTCGCTGGTTGCACTGGCGTTAAACGAACGACCGGACAGCACCCGGGTGGAATCCTGGTTGTACCAGACCACATGGACATTTACGATTTCAGTCCGATTCAATTTCCGGCCGATGACCGCAACTCAGAGTGGAAAACCACCCATTTTGATTTTAATGCGATCCATGATAACTTGTTGAAACTGGACATCCTGGGTCACGACGATCCAACCGTGATACGGATGCTGCAGGACTTGACCGGCATTGATCCGAAAAAAATACCTGCAAATGACGAGAAGGTAATCGGACTCTTTTCCGGGATTGACAGCTTGAACGTGTTTGCGGAACATCCGCTGACCACAGATAAGATTCGCTCTACTGTAGGAACGTATGGCATACCGGAGATGGGGACGAAATTCGTACGGCAAATGCTGGAAGATACGAAACCGAAATGTTTCGCCGACCTGGTGCAGATCTCTGGACTGTCTCATGGAACTGATGTCTGGCTGAACAATGCTCAGGAATGGATCCGCAAAGGGGTAGCTACGATTTCCACCTGTATCTCCACCCGGGATGATATTATGGTGTACTTGATTTATCGGGGATTGGAAGCAGGACGGGCATTTAAAATTATGGAGTCGGTCCGCAAAGGCAAAGGCCTTACACCTGATGATGAAGCCTATATGCGAAGTTTTCAGGTGCCGGACTGGTACATTTGGTCATGCAAAAAGATCAAATACATGTTTCCGAAGGCCCATGCCGTTGCCTACGTATTAATGGCAGTGCGCATTGCGTGGTTCAAAGTGTATTATCCGCTTGAATTTTACGCCACCTATTTTACAGTTCGCGCGGATGACTTTGAACTGGACATCATGTGCAGCGGCTATGAGGCGATCGTGAAAAAGGTAATAGAAATTGAGGACAAAGGAAAACTGGCCAGCCCGAAGGAAAAATCGCTGTTAACCGTACTGGAAATGGCGATGGAGCTGACAGCAAGAGGATATGGCTTCGCCTCGCTTGATTTGTATCGATCACATGCTACGAAGTTTCAGGTGCTTGCAGATGAACGCCAACTGCTCCCGCCGTTTGCAGCTGTGTCAGGGCTTGGGGTGAATGCGGCCAAGGGAATTGATAAAGCTCGTGAAGAGGGTGAGTTTTTGTCGATCCAGGATTTCCAAAGCCGTTCCAGAGTATCCAAAACCGTGGTCGAATTGTTGGAAGGATTAGGCTGCTTCAGTGGACTTTCGGAAACGAATCAGTTATCATTGTTTTGAAGCGTTCGCTATGCTATACTAAGTCGGTGTACAGATAGAAGTGTCTGAACGAAGAGTGGGTCAAACCCACTCTTTCAGTTTTGTAATGCGAAACTATGCATTACGTACATAGTTTCTGCGTTGAAATCAGTAGTGAGCAATTTGTCATG
This sequence comes from Bacilli bacterium, assembly GCA_028287455.1. Classification (GTDB taxonomy): domain Bacteria; phylum Bacillota; class Bacilli; order Tumebacillales; family JAQBPP01; genus JAQBPP01. The sequence goes on from JAQBPP010000394.1 coordinate 4,801, forward strand.
CAGGGCGGAGCAGGTAGTTTCAGGAGGGATTCGATGTCCAAGAAAAAAGTGACGGAAATCGTAGAGGAACTCGCGTTGCCAATCGCTTCGGAAGAAGGCCTTGAACTTGTCGATGTCGAGTACAAGAAAGAAGGGGCGAACTGGTTTCTGCGGGTTTTTATCGATAAAGAGGGCGGCGTAGACATTGATGATTGCAGTCGGGTCAGCGAACTCTTATCCGACATCCTGGATGAAATCGACCCGATTCCCAGCAGCTATTTCTTGGAAGTATCGTCACCTGGCGCGGAACGGCCGCTGAAGAAATCGGAAGACTTTAACCGCGCAATCGGGAAACAGGTTTGGCTCAGCACATTTGAACCGATTGACGGTTCCAAGGAATTCGAGGGAATCTTGCAAGCTTACTCTGCAGAGACACTTGAAATAGATACAGGGCAACAAACGATTGTTTTACCAACCGATAAAGTGGCAGCAGCCCGTTTGGCCATCGTGTTTTAAATCTTCGGGCGATTTAGTGTTTGGAAGGAGGACTTAACCTTTTATCATGAATACCGATTTTATTGACGCATTAGCAAGCTTGGAACGCGAAAAAGGGATCTCCAAAGACGTGATTTTGGATGCGATTGAAGCCGCCCTTATCTCAAGTTACAAACGGAACTTCAACACTTCGTCCAACGTCAAGGTGGATGTAAATCGCGAAACCGGCGGGGTCAAAGTATACGCACGCAAAACAGTTGTAGAAGAGCCCACTGACCCGCGGCTGGAAATGTCACTTGATGCCGCGGAGCAATTAAGCGCTTCTTATCAGTTGGGCGATATCGTGGATGTGGAAGTAACGCCAAGGGACTTTGGTCGTATTGCTGCGCAAACTGCCAAACAGGTAGTAACCCAGCGGATTCGCGAAGCTGAGCGGGGTCTTATCTACACCGCGTTTGTCGACCGCGAAGACGACATTGTGACTGGAGTTGTGCAGCGACAGGATGCGCGCTACTATTATGTGGATCTGGGTATAGTGGAAGCTGTG
>JAQBPP010000001.1 GCA_028287455.1 Bacilli bacterium
CTAACGCTTGGAGTTGTTTTCCACCGCCAGTGTACCCATAGACCGGTTGCACGTTTCCTTCATAACAGCGGGAAACCATGATGACAGGCAGTCCCGCACGAATGAGGCGAGTGATGCTTGGCACCACCGCGGAAGGAACGTTTCCCATGCCGAGCGCTTCGAGCACCACCCCTTTGAACCCTTGCGAAAGGCAGCAATCCAGCAAACAGCCATCCATCGCGGAAGCCATTTTTACTAAAGCCACTTTGTCCGGCAGGTGTTTCACTGGGATCGGTTTGCGGCGTTTGACGGTCAAGTGTGAGCGATACGATACGGCATGATTTGAAACCAGCCCAATGGGTCCTATGCCTGGTGATTGAAAAGCTGCCAGATTGCTGGAATGAGTTTTGGTCACATGTCTGGCCGCATGGATTTCATTATTTAATACTACTAAACAGCCTCGGTTGACTGAGGAGGCTGCTGCGGCTGTCAAGAGCGCTGCCAAAACGTTGCCTGGTCCATCGGCGCTGACTTCATTGGCTGACCGCAAGGCACCTGTCAAAACCACTGGCTTCTGGGTATCAAGCGTTATATCGAGCAGGTCTGCTGTTTCCTCTAATGTGTCTGTTCCATGCGTAATCACAATGCCCATCGCCTCAGGTTGATTGGCCAACTCTTGTACTCTGTTCATGAGTTGAAGTAGAATAGCAGGTGTTAAATGGGGACTTGGTAAATTTACGACGGATTCCTGCACCAAATTCAGGTCGTTGTTCAGCCGCTCTAAATACGGCGCCAGGTTCTCTGGCAGTGCTGCGTTTGCAGCTGGATTGACCGTACCTGTTTCAGCATCTTGCTGCATGCTGATGGTCCCGCCCGTTGACAGGAGATAAACAGTATTCATCGTCATGACCTCCGCGGCATCGTATTCCAACGTAGAGCACCGTTGTTGATGGTAAAAAGAAGGAAAAATAATGCAGTTTGCCGAAAGACATGATTAGGTGGAACCGGAGGGATTCAGATCGATTTCTTTTTGGTAGTATCCGCTGTTGCGCCAAGTTTAGCCATCTTATCTTATTTATACTTACGGGACCGTTACGAAGCGGAACCGCTTCGATTAGTAGCGATTGTGTTTGCAATGGGAATGATTTCTACATTGCCCGTAGCTTTTATCAAATGGGAAGCTCTTTCGTTATCCATGAATAGGTATCAATACACGTTTTTTGTCGGTGCTTTGTTGGAAGAAGCTGCGAAGTATGGGATTACTTATTGGTTTGCAGTCCGCAATCGCGAATTTAATGAAGAATATGATGGAATTCTCTACGCGGTGAGCGCATCTCTTGGATTTGCCACTGTGGAAAATATACTCAAAGTGATGCATTTTGGTTTAGGCGCAGCTGAGATAAGGGCCTTGTTGTCAGTTCCGGGTCACGCCTTGTTTGGCGTCATCATGGGTTCCTATTTTGGACTGGCCAAGTTTCAACCCAAAGTGTATAAACGCAGAATCCAATTTTCACAAGCTTTGATTCTGCCCTGGATTCTCCATGGGATATACGATGTCATCCTGCTTAAAGGAAGTTATTTGTGGATGCTGCTTCTGATCCCATTTATGTTGTGGCTGTTATGGAGTGCGCTTGGCAAAGTAAAGCAGGCCCAAACTCATTCCCCTTTTAAGTCAATTTAACCCAAAAGGTTTTGAACGCTATAAGATGGGCGATACTGCGAAAAGTTAAGAAAAAACAAGGTTTAGGCATGAATGCGGACCATAAGGTGGGAAAAACTGATGACTGAAATCATGGAGAGCACTTGGGAAGGAGCGGATGCCACCGTGATTCCGAACAATCGTGTAAAAGTTAACATACGCTGCAAACGCTGCGGTGAAACTTTTGTATTAAGAGGAACACGGGACTATCGCGGACAAGTGGAAACTGGATTCAAACGGTGTCTATGCGACAACGAGAGGGAATTTGACATTGAGACATTGGAATAATCAAATTGGTTTCTGAAATGGCAGGAGGTGAACACACCTTCTGCCATTTTTTGTGTGAGCAGGCCACTTCATATTTCTCGACATTTTTCACAAACTAAGGTAACGTACCCGAGACTTAGTATTGGAGTGAGCAAACGTGAAGAGAAGGTCATGGATGATTGTCGCTTTACTTACTAGTGCTATCTCAGTTTGTTTACCTTTGCAAAATTTCAGTGTCAATCCACCTCAGGCAGTTGAAACTGCACAAGCATTTTCTGCTCGTATGTTAGTGCGGGGCAGCGCTGGGGCTGACGTTAGCGAATTGCAGCGCAGACTTAGTCAGATTGGGTTTTACAAAGGTCGCATCGATCAAGTATTTGGATGGCAAACTTACTGGTCCGTTCGCAACTTCCAAAGCAAATTTGGTCTGAAAGTGGATGGCCGTGTGGGTGCCAGCACCCGGGCGAAGCTGATTGCGGCAACGCCAAACTATGCGGCCCATTCGAACGGCGGGCATAGCGCCGGTTCATCTGCCCCGTCACCCGCCCGCAGCCAGTCACGCTGGAGAACTCAAGGTACGCGTCAGTCGAATCCTGTGCCTGTTCGGAATGTATCGGTTTCTTCCACTGGCCAACTTTCTGCGTATGATATGCGACTGGTTGCAAACGCTGTGAATGGAGAATCGCGTGGTGAGCCGTTCGAAGGGCAAGTTGCGGTAGCAGCTGTAATCCTAAACCGTTTAAGAAGCCCGCTCTTTCCACATTCCATTCCAGCGATTATCTTCCAGCCAGGCGCCTTTACCGCAGTGCAAGATGGGCAAATCTATTTAACGCCGACGCCCACTTCGTTCCGAGCGGTAACAGAAGCGGTTAACGGCTCGGATCCGTCCGACGGCGCGATCTATTACTTTAATCCAGCTACCGCAACGTCCAAGTGGATCTGGTCCAGGCCGCAAATCAAGCACATCGCTCACCATATTTTCTGCAGATAACCGATTTTTACAGAGGATGGAGGAATGCATCGTGAACAGCAGATGGTTGACTGGCACTCTGGCGGTGTTACTGGTGGGAACAGGCATATGGGGGTATCGCCAGTACCAGGACAGGCGGTCTCTCGAAGTAAAAACAGAAAATCAATACCAAAGCTCCTTTCACAACTTGGCGTCTCATGTGGATGTGCTGCAGGATGAGTTGGGTAAATCGCTTGCGATCCAATCGGATCGCAACATGTCGCCCACTTTGGCCAATACATGGCGGTTTTCCTACATTGCTGAGCATGATCTGTCACAATTGCCGTTGATTTCATTAAACTTGAACAAAACGCAGGATTTTTTACACCGAGTTGGACAAATGTCCTATGACATATCCATTCATCCCAAGGCGAATCAAGCTCGCACGTTGTCCCAATCCGATTGGAACAATCTGCACGAGCTTTATCAGCAGTCAGCCAATGTGGAACAAGAGATCAGAAGCTTCCAAACCAAGGTCCTCGACCAAAATTTGCGTATATCCAGTGTGGACACCGTAAGGCAGGAACAAACGGAAAGATCGGACAACCAGATCGTGGATGGATTTAAAGCGCTTGAGAATAAGGTGTCCCAGTTCCCGGAAGTACGTTCAGAAAGTTTGGACGCTTTAAAAACCCGCAACAATTATGACGTATCTACTGTGTCCGGGACGCCGCAATCCTCAGACCAGATTGTGAAAAATGTTGCCACCTTTTTAAACAGGACAGGCACTGATGGCATAACGGCTGAGAAGAATGGACCCGGCGCACGTTATCCGTCTTATACGGTGACTGTACAAAACCAGAACCAATCCCCCACTCGCCTTGGAGTGATGGAAAAAGGCGGCCACATTGTGTGGATGACGCAGGATAAAACAGCTGACCATGAAACGCTGGATCTGGAACAAGGGCAGAAGAAAGCGGAGCAATGGGCCAGCAGCCATGGGTTTTCCGATATGGCTGTCATCAACTCAACTCAATACGAACACTCTGCCGCGTATCAATTCGCTTGTGCAAAAGGGCAAATGATTTATTACCCTTGTACGATGACAGTAAAAGTTGCGCTGGATGATGGTTCTGTCAGGGGAATGAACGCGCAGGATTACGTCTTCCACCATCAAGATCATCAAGTGCCGACTGTACAAATGACGCAGGCACAAGCGCTGACCAAAGTGAACCCGCATGTAAGTGTTCAGGAGTCCCGGTTAGCACAAATCTTGGATGACAATGGCAAACCGGTGAATGTCTGGGAAGTCTTGGGGACACTCGATAATAATACTTATAAGATCTATGTCAACGCTGCCACTGGAGTGGAAGAACGAGTAGAAAAACTCAAGCAAGAAGGGATCAGTCAAGCGGATGACGCTGACGTCCAAGATGGCGTGAATCGGCAGAACAAAGCTTAAATTCAAGCAGATGAAAGGGGGATTGTATTCCCCCTTTTCGGCAGCTAAGCGAGTAAGGATTTGAATCGTGTTCTTAAAGTATACGCTTGTCTGCTTTTGCATACGATGAAGCAAGGGCAGGTGAAATGGTAATGAATGTAGAAACAAATGAACCTGGTCGTTTTGAAAACGGATTATGGCGGGTGACTGTGTTCAGCTTTGTCATTCTGCTTGGCGTACAAGGATTAGACCTCGTCCCGCAATTCAGATCTAAGCTTATCGCACCTGCTGCCGCAGTCGGAGCAGGTCAAAGCACTTCAGCAGCCAAGTCGGTAACGCAGGTGACAATTCGATTGGTAGGCAGCAGCGCTCTGCCAGCTCCCGCAAAAGTGTGCGTTAATGGAGTTCAGGTTGGCAATTTCACGGGAACCAGCTGCACTGTGGCTGTAAGTGCTAACGATGTCGTGACGGTGGACACTTCACAATCCCCGGGAATCTATGAATTTACAATTGACGAGGACAACTCCAGGGTCGTGAGTCCCACCTCAGGAGAAACATTCGACGCAAGCATTTATCATGCTGCAACGATCGGCCCCTTTTTGCTTGATCTTTCATGACGTGAGTTCACTTGCACCAATCTTTTCCTCATGGTACGATAATCTCGATTCTTGTACGAGCGGGCGTTTCGGCCTGCTTTTATTGTTCATGGGGAGGCATTTGATTCTGTTGAATTTGCTTACGATTGCAATTGACGGCCCCGCAGGCGCCGGGAAAAGCACGGTAGCCAAACTGGTTGCAGAGAAGCTTGGCCTGTTATATGTAGACACGGGTGCAATGTACCGTGCCATTACTTTGAAGGCGCTTAGTACAGGAGTGTCACTGAAGGATGCAGACAGCTTGGTAAAATTGGCGAATCAAACCCACATCGAGCTGCGGGATCGTACTGAAGGATACGAGATCCTGCTCGACGGAAAATTGGTTACTGGTGAAATACGCACCCCCGAAGTCACCGCAGGTGTGTCGGAAGTATCTGCTGTGCCCGGCGTACGGCTTCGTCTGGTAGAACTGCAGAGAGCGATGGCGGATGATCGTGGAGTCGTTATGGATGGACGAGATATCGGCACTTATGTCCTTCCACGTGCCACATTAAAAATTTTTCTAACAGCCTCTGTGGAAGAGAGGGCTCGCAGAAGAAGCGAGGATTTAAACCAGAGAGGATATACTGTGAATCAACAAGAGATTCAGGCTGACATCGAGCGCAGGGATAACTATGATTCCACGCGTGAATTTGCTCCTTTGGCGGTAGCAACTGACGCAGTAGTGGTGGAAACCACAGGTCTTACCGTTCATCAGGTGGTCGATCGGATCGTGGCTATGACTCGGCCTCATGTCCTGTAACTGAAGGGGTTGTTGTCTGTGTATTTTTTCTTTCAAAAGTTGTTTCGGATCTATTTTCGGTTGTTCTATCGTTTTCAGGTGGAAGGAGCAGAGCATGTTCCGCAAACAGGTCCCGTCGTCATCGCCTGCAATCACATTTCCAATTATGATCCGCTTAGTCTCGGCAGTGCAGTGGACAGACAAATTCATTATATGGCCAAAGAAAAGTTGTTCCGTATTTGGGGAATTGCTGCGCTTGTGCGATCCTGGGGCGCTTTTCCTGTTAAACGCGGGGCGGTAGACCGCGGCGCAATTCGAATGGCCATGCAGATTCTGGCAGAGGGCCGGGTGCTAGGAATTTTCCCTGAGGGCCACCGCAGTAAAACTGGCAAATTAGGTCCAGCATACCCTGGCGTAGTTTCGTTTGCCTTGCGCGGAACAGCAGCAGTCATTCCAGTAGCCGTAATCGGTCCTTATCGGTTATTTCGACCTGTTCGTGTTCGAATTGGAACGCCAATCGATTTAAGTGATTACATAGGGGTCAAAACCACTTCTGTCGTATTGGAAGATGCTGCAAACGTCATTATGAGCGCGATCGAACAACTGATTCTATCTAATGAATAACAGTATGGAAAATCACAGCAATCTCCATACTATGAACAATCATCACTACGGCATTCGTTTCGAACGCTTAAGGAGGCAACATGCGATGACAGAAGAATTGAATAACCAGGACATGCAGCATGCAGATGATACTACTTCTTTATCCAAAGGAGATGTGGTGTCCGGCGAAATTATTCGGATTGAGGAAGGACAGGCAATTGTAAATATCGGTTATAAATTTGAAGGCATTTTGCCAATTGGAGAATTATCTGCTGTACGTGTGGCGCAAGTGTCCGACCTCGTGAGTGTCGGGGATGAAGTTTCATGCAAAGTCATCAAGATCAATGATCAGGAAGGTACACTCCTGCTGTCGAAAAAAGAAGCAGATGCGGAAACCGCCTGGGACCGCCTGGAAGGCTTATGGCAGCAAGGAGCGGTATTTGAAGTAAAGGTAGCAGACGTGGTTAAAGGGGGTCTTGTGGCCGATGTGGGGGCGCGAGCGTTTATACCGGCGTCGCATGTGGAACTGAATTATGTGGAAGATTTTACTCCGTACCGCGGCAAAACCCTGCGAGTAAAAATCATTGAGTTCAGCCGTGAGGAGCAAAAAGTCATCTTGTCGCAAAAAGCGGTCTTGGAAGAAGAGACCAAAGCAGCTGAACAGAGTGTGATAACGAACATCAAACCGGGTGAAATTCTCAGTGGAACAGTTCGTAGAATAACCTCCTTTGGTGTATTTGTTGATATTGGCGGAGTGGATGGTCTAGTGCATATCTCTGAACTGTCCTGGTCGAGAGTGGACGATCCGTCTACTGTTGTACAAGTAGGAGATGTAATCAGGGTCAAAGTGTTAAAAGTAGACCCGGACAAAGGCAGAGTTTCTTTATCCATTAAAGAGGCGGCAGAAAGCCCTTGGGCATCGGTGCGTGAACAGTTCAAAGAAGGCGAAGTAGTGACTGGCACCGTCAGACGGTTGACAGGATTTGGCGCGTTTGTTGAACTAACGCCCGGAATTGAAGGCCTCGTTCACGTGTCGCAAGTGGCCGACCGTCACGTCACGCATCCGAAGGAAGTACTGGAGCCGGGTCAGCAGGTACGTGTGAAGATCCTGGAAATTAATCCCGATGCCGGCCGGATTTCGTTATCCATTCGGGAAGCGGAAGCAGGCCAGCGCCCCAGACGGGAGAGTAAGAAGGCTGCTGATAAGATTCCACCCGTACAACAAGGCACAGGAGCTACTTTGGGCGATTTGTTCGGCGATTTATTCAAGAATAATTATTCCAAGTAAAGTGCTGGGAGTGTATGTCGGAAATGTTGCGTGAACAAAGAAAGCGGGACCACGTGCGGCATGCGTTGGACGGCACACAGGTCAACAGCACCGGGTTTGACGACGTTCATTTTGTCCACCAGTCGCTGCCTGATCGGGCACTGACACAATGCTCATTATCTACCCAGATCGGCGAACTGAATTTCGGTTCGCCTTTTTTAATCAATGCCATGACCGGAGGAGCGCCAGAAGTCGCCGTTATCAATCGGGAGCTTGCACGGGCAGCCAGTCAGTTTGGCATGCCCATGGCGGTGGGCAGCCAGCGAAATGCGTTGGTCAATCCGTCGCTGTCTGACACGTATCAAGTCGTCCGCGAGGAAAACCCGCACGGTATAGTTTTTGCGAACTTGGGGGCGGGTGCAACTGCTGCTGATGCGCAAAAGGCGGTCGAAATGATTCGGGCAGATGCCTTGCAGCTGCATTTAAATGTGCCGCAGGAGTTGGTTATGCCTGAAGGAGATCGCGACTTTCAGGGCATACTTGGCCGCATTGAGCAAGTGGTCAACAATTGTTCAGTGCCAGTAATTGTGAAGGAAGTCGGTTTCGGCATGAGCCGGGAAACGATCAGGCTGCTGGCACAAACCGGAGTTAGTGCAATCGATATTGCAGGTCATGGCGGCACCAATTTTATTCAAATCGAGAACCGCCGTGCTGACCGTCCGTTTGAACTGCTCGAAACCTGGGGGCAATCTACAGTCATTTCGCTCTTGGAAGCCTATTGCGTGTCGTCAAAACCTGCTATCATCGGCTCCGGCGGTGTTCGCACTGCAGTGGACGCTGCCAAATGCCTGGCGCTGGGCGCCTGCCTTGTCGGAGCTGCTGGCTTCTGGCTGCAGGTTTGGAACGAGCTTGGGTATGAGGGATTAGTCACTACCCTGCAGACGTGGCATGATCAACTTCGGCTCATCATGACCCTGTTGGGCTGTGCATCTCCGGCAGACTTGAGGCAAGTCCCCATGGTGATTACCGGTTTTTCGGCGGAGTGGTGCCGTGCGCGTGGAATTAAAATTGAGGAATTGGCAGGCAGACCCGGCTAAACAAACGTATGATCACCGAAAATAACGGGCAATATGGAGGGTAGAATGTAACTGTTTGCTCAGAAGGTGGTTTTTATGGTAGCGGGTATGTGGGCTAATTTTGTGATGCTTCTAGTGCTGATCTTGGCGTTGTTTGGTTTCGGTGAGGGTTGGTTGAAAGATTGTCGATTGAATGCAGCAAAAGTCGGACTGCTGGCAGCAGCCCTTTTATTTGGAGACGTCTGGCAAATTCGTCTGACGGTCATTCAAATCTCCGTTCTTCCGTTGCTGTTACCGCTCTACTTCGCTATCGAAAGCATGCTAAGCAAGAACTTCAAGATTTCAATCAGTTTGAGTCTGCTGCTCGGGATCGTGTATGCGATTTGGTATACGTTCGTGCCTTTGGAACCCGCCTTCCATTTGGTGAATCAGGAAGGCTGGGTGGGCGTTTTGGTCGGTGGGATCGCGGCGATCTGCACCAAAAATCGTGTAGTGCTGCTTGGTTCAGTCGTTTGCGGTGTTCTGATAGGAACTGGAATGAGATATGTGGTGAACCAGTACATGCTGACCGATTTGAATCCGGCCACTTTCTTCGACGGGGTTATGCGCGATGAATTAATCAACGCGTGGCTAACTGCTTTTGTTTTGTTTGAAGTGCGTCAGTATTTTCATGCCGTCGTGTCGGTCTTGCGGCGCAGGAAACAGGGGATTTTTTTGGAAGGTGACATCAGTTAATGAAATGGGCGTGGCTCTCACAGATCACTAGCATTCCGCTTGGACACTACCCCCAAATGATTATCACAGGGGTGCTGGTGGGGATGGTCGGGCGGCTAATGATGCTGCGAACCGATTACCGCCAATATCCGACCTTTCCTCACGGCAGAATTATACATATTGCCCTTGGCGTAATTGCATCCGCATTGGGCGCCATTGCAGTACCTTCCCTGTTAAAACAAGATTTCACTGCCATCACTTTTCTCACCGTTGCCGCCCAACAATTTCGTGATGTCCGAAACATGGAACGACAAATGTTGTCGAATGTGGATCAAACGGAATTGGTTCCGCGCGGCCTGGCCTATATCGAAGGCATCGCGATGGCATTTGAAGGGCGCAATTATTTGGTCATTGCGATCGCCTTTTGCAGTTCGTTTGCCTGCAACTGGACTGGCCCTGTTGGAGGAGTACTTATTGGTGGACTGATCATGTTCCTGCTGATGCGTTTTGCCAGCGGGATCACAATCGATCATATTGCAGATGTTGCTGCAGCATCGATCCGTTTTGAGGGTCCGCTATTGTATGTTGATGATGTAGTAATCATGAATATTGGCTTGAAGAAATCCCGGGAATTAATACTGGAACACGGAATTGGAATTTTGATAAGACCTCAAAATGCGGACGGGTCCACTACATTATCGCAATTAGGCCAACGGCAGTCGATTCAACACGATTTGGCAACGATCCTCGGCGTTTATCGTGACTCCGGGAATCCTTCGCTGGTTCCTTTGGCAAAAAGGGACTTACACACAGGCAACGTGGCCGTCTTTGCACTGCCGATGGAAAAAAATATGGACAAGGCCATTGAGATCGTGAGACGTTCACCGGTGCTCGAGAACGCAGTGCGCAAACCGTTAAGCGGCGTGATTAAACCCAAGCGTCACCGCGCTTGATCGTCAGGAGGAAGCCTGATTTGAGTCAAACCATCGAAAATATCATTTTAGCAGTTGTAACCACTGAGGTGGACCGAACGGCCGGCAGTGGTCCTATTTTTATTGTCAAAGATGAAGCTGAATTACAGCAGGTCTGCTTTAATTTGGAAAATGTCCTGGATGGGATGGCTCATGAGGTGCGGCCTGGCACTATGGTGATTGTCCGGCATTAATTGATCAGATCTGGTACACTAGGAGAGAACAATTCTGAAACTCGAAGTAAGGGGGAATGGAACGAATGCCGATGCCTACCCTGGCAATTGTTGGACGCCCCAACGTGGGAAAATCTACCTTGTTCAATCGGCTCGCCGGTGAACGGATCTCTATAGTCGAAGATAAACCAGGGATCACCCGGGATCGAATTTATTCAAAAGGCGAATGGCTGGATAAACAGTTCCATATGATTGATACCGGCGGTATTGAAGTAGGCGATGCGGATGAAATCCTCCGTCGGATTCGGGAACAGGCTGAACTGGCCATTGATGAAGCGACTGTAATCGTGTTTTTAGTGGATGGACAAGAGGGGCTTACCAATTCTGATCACGAGGTAGCCGATATTTTGCGCAAATCCAGGAAACCGGTCGTTCTGGCTGTCAATAAAACGGATAACCCAAAAATGCTTAGCAATCAATATGAGTTTTATGAACTGGGTTTTGGCGAACCGATCGCCATTTCGTCCGGACACGGAACAGGTATAGGCGATTTGCTGGAAGCAGTTTTTACTCATTTTCCTGCTAAGGATGAAGAAGAGGATTACGGGGAAGAAGTCATTAAGGTTGCAATTATCGGTCGACCAAATGTGGGCAAGTCTTCACTTGTAAACACTTTGTTAGGCGAAAATCGGGTAATGGTTTCTGAAATTGCAGGAACCACGCGGGATGCAATCGATACGATGTTTGAAAAAGATGGACAATCCTACGTCTTGATTGACACGGCTGGAATGCGTAAACGCGGCAAGGTTTATGAGAGCACAGAGCGCTATTCAGTGATGCGGGCTATGAAAGCAATCGAACGGGCCGATGTCGCAATCGTTCTAATTAACGGACAGGAAGGCATTATTGAGCAGGATAAACGAATTTCAGGCTACGCTCTCGAAGCAGGCAAAGCAATAATGATCGTTGTCAACAAATGGGACGTGGTAGAGAAGGATGATAAGACCGCTCAAGTGTTTGAGAAGCAGATTCGCAAGGAATTTCCGTTTATGCCTTGGGCTCCTGTACTGTTTGCATCTGCAAAAACAGGTCAAAGGGTGAACAGGATTCTCGATCTCGCACTTGAATGCGCAGAGCAGCATGCCAGACGCATTTCGACATCCACTGTGAATACGGTCATTGAGGATGCAATCACCATGACGCCGCCGCCTACAGATAAAGGTCGCAAACTGCGCATTAAATATTCGACTCAAGTGGCTGTAAAACCACCTTCTTTTGCGCTATTTGTGAATGATCCGGAATTGATGCATTTTTCTTATGAACGCTTTATCGAGAATCGATTGCGGGAATCGTTTGGGTTTGAAGGAACGCCAATTCGGCTTTTTATACGTAAAAAATAGTTAGCATTTGGAAGAGAAAGCAGGGAGATCCGGGTGTTTTTGATTCTCGCTATGGTCATTTCTTATCTGATTGGGTCCGTTTCAACCAGTTATATCGCAGGTAAAAGGCTTAAAGGCATTGATATTCGTCATCACGGTTCCGGCAATGCTGGTGCGACCAACACTTTGCGCGTTCTTGGCGCACGTGTTGCAATTATCGTGTTGTTGGTTGACTTGTTAAAAGGCGTTTTAGCAGTTTATATTGGCTATTTGCTGACGTATTCAACAGGCGGTTCAATGAAAATCGCCACGATGGCTTTCTCCGGATTAGCTGCGGTCATTGGACATAATTGGCCGATCTATTATGGATTTCGCGGCGGAAAAGGGGCGGCCACATCGATTGGAGTCTTGTTGACTCTTTTTCCAGTTGCAGCACTCTTGGCAGGCGCGATTGCGATTGTTTTGCTGCTTTTGCTTCGTTATGTCTCGGTGGGAGCGATAACATTCACATTGATGTTTCCAGTGATGACTTTTTTATTGCACGGGCCAAGTGTAATCGGATGGGTAGGGATTATGGTTGCTCTGCTGTCTGTTTGGCGTCATCGTTCGAATGTAGTGCGCTTAGTACGCGGTGAAGAACGAAAGATCGGTACACGACGTCAGGAGGAAGTCTGATGACGCACCAGATGAAGTCTACAACTGTTCTAGGCGCAGGGGGTTTTGGTACTGCTCTTGCACAAGTGTTGGCGGAGAATGGCCATCAGGTCCAGTTATATGCCAGGCGCGCGGAGTATGCGGCTGTAATGCAGCAGACTCGTACGAACCCCGACTACTTGCCGGAAGTGAAGCTCTCTAAGAACATCACTGTTACTCATGAGCTTGAGGAAGCAGTTCGCTCCTCTGAGAATATTGTGGTGGCTGTCCCTACTGCAGGATTTCGTGATATCGTAAAAGCCGCCTCCGTGCATATTTCTTCTGATGTACGCATCGTACACGCGACCAAAGGGTTTGACTCCACACAGTATCAGCGCATGTCCGAAGTTCTGTGTGAAGAACTGCCGCAGGTTAATTCAGGGCAAATCGCTGTGATCACCGGTCCCAGCCACGCAGAAGAAGTGGCAAAACGCTGCCCTACGACAGTAGTCGTTGCCAGCTACGCGCGCGAAACCGCTGAATGGTTTCAGGACCTGTTTATGAGTCGCTACCTTCGGGTATATACCAATCCAGATGTGATTGGCGCCGAAGTAGCAGGCGCTTTAAAAAATGTAATTGCACTGGGATGCGGAATATCTGACGGACTAGGGTATGGCGACAATGCAAAAGCGGCACTTATGACAAGAGGATTAACCGAAATTTCCCGACTTGGTGTGGCTATGGGCGCCTCCTCTTTAACTTTTGCTGGACTTGCCGGAATTGGAGACCTAGTCGTTACTTGTACTTCCCAGCATAGTCGAAATTGGCGAGCCGGGTACCGACTTGGTCAGGGTGAGCAGTTGGAGAAAATCCTGTCTGCTTCGAAGATGGTCATCGAAGGTGTGCGAACCACTCTGGCCGCTCGTCATCTGGCTGTCAAGTATCAGATTGAACTGCCAATCACCGACGCCATTTATCATGTTTTATTCGAAAATG
>JAQBPP010000037.1 GCA_028287455.1 Bacilli bacterium
TTACGGCCACTTCAGGAGATTGCTGGATGGATGTAACATCTGATAATAAGTAAGTCGAACAATTAACGCTTACAAAAGGGCAAAGCAAACAATATACGGCAAGCAGTGAGTTGTCTATCATCACGGGAGCGTCTTCGTATATTACAATCACGCTTGGTAAACAGTCGGTGGTGTTGGAGAAGGTACTCGACCGATATACGTTTATATTCCACCATTAACAGTATGTCATTGCCTATCATCCGCGTGACAGGTGATAGAGGGAGGAATCTGGATGGCAGCCAAAGATGCTTCATTTGATATTGTCTCCAAAGTAGAATTGCATGAAGTCACCAATGCAGTGATTCAAACTGAAAAAGAGTTTCAAAACCGGTTTGACTTCAAAGGTTCCAAATGCTCTATTGAACAAAAAGGCGAAGAAGTTATCATCGTCGGGGATGACGAATACAAGCTGGGGGCAGTGCTGGATATCCTGGAATCCAAGCTTTTCAAGCGGGGCATATCCCTTAAGTCGTTATCTCCTGGCAAATTGGAGCCCGCTGCAGGCGGCACCGTCAGGCAATCGTTTAAGATCCGGACGGGTATTGAGCAAGATCAGGCAAAACAGATCATGAAGATCATTAAGGATGCCAAACTTAAAGTGCAAGCTTCTATCCAGGGGGATCAGGTTCGCGTGACCGGCAAGAGCAGGGATGATCTGCAGCAGGTCATTTCCTTGTTAAAAGTTGAAGATTTGCCAATTGATCTGCAGTTTACTAATTACCGTTAGTACTGCTTGATCTCTTTGACACACTACCGGCCATAGGTTATAATTTTTTGGCAGATTTACACGGTTTTGTAGATTTTAGGTGGAGGATAACCATGCCAACAAAAGTGCATATCGTAACGCTTGGTTGTGAAAAAAATTTAGTTGACTCTGAAGTGATGATGGGACTCGTTGCCAAAGAAGGCAACGAGCTAGTAGATCGTCCTGAAGAGGCAGATGTCATAATCGTAAATACATGCGGTTTTATCGAGGCGGCAAAAACGGAATCGATTGAAACGATTCTTTCGATGGCGCAGTATAAGGAGCAGGGCAGCGCCAAAGCAGTATTGGTAGCCGGTTGCATGGCTCAGCGGTACACGGATGAGCTCACTTTGGAAATGCCGGAAATCGATGCGATTGTGGGAACTGGCGAGTTTTACCGCATTGCGGAAGTCATCACTGAAACACTGGCCGGACAGAAAAACAGTTACGTTGGCAACCCGGTATATTTGTACGACGAATTGACTCCACGCATTCATGCAGGTGGGGCTTCCGCTTATGTGAAAATTGCGGAAGGATGCAATCATACTTGCACATTTTGCATCATTCCCAAGATGCGCGGCAAGTTTCGCTCGCGTCCGATTGAGTCGATTACGCAAGAAGTCACTCAACTGGCGGCACAAGGTGTCAAAGAGGTCATGTTAATCGCACAAGACTCTACCAATTACGGACTGGATCTCTATGGGAAACGCCGGCTGGATCAACTGCTGGCGGCGCTAAATGAGATTGACGGACTGGAATGGGTACGTCTTCATTATGCTTATCCTGGCTTTTTCACGGATGAGGTGATTGATGCGTTTGCGAAGTATGACAAGGTCGCCAAATACATCGATATGCCGCTGCAGCATTCCGAAGATCGGATCCTTCGTTCCATGCAGCGTCCGGGACATCAAGCGCAAATTCGTAAATTAATCCACAAGATCAGGGATCGAATTCCAAATGTTGCTTTGCGTACTTCTATTATCGTCGGATTTCCTGGTGAGACAGACGAAGATTTCGAACGGCTTTGTCAATTCGTTAGGGAAATTGAGTTTGATCATATCGGGGTATTTTCCTATTCTCCTGAAGAGGGAACGCCGTCTGCTGAATTTGATCATCAGGTGCCCGAAGATGTCAAAGACCGACGGCTAAGTCAGTTAATGGAAGTTGGCCGGGAAGTCGCTGCAGGTCGAACCGCCAGCAGGGTAGGTCAAACGCTGCGGGTGCTCGTAGAACGAAGCGATGAAACGAACGAATCTGTTTTTATTGGACGCACACAGTTTGATGCGCGGGAAATCGACGGGATTGTGTATATCAGCGGAATGAAGCAGCCTGCAATCGGCAGCATAGTAAACGTTCGCATCACTCATGCTCACGAATATGATCTAATGGGGGAGGTAGTCTGAGTTGAATTTAGCAAATCGGATTACAGTCACTCGAATCCTGCTGGTTCCAGTGATCACGTTCTTTTTGCTATTTCGATTCGGGAAAACGCCCCTAATTGGAATGGAAAATACGCATATATCGCTTAGTGAACTGATTGCAACTTTGATTTTTACAATCGCTGCTGTTACAGATGGTGTGGATGGCTATATCGCACGAAGTCGCAAAATGATAACCAATTTCGGGAAATTCCTGGATCCACTGGCCGATAAGCTGTTGGTTACTGCAGTGCTGATTTCTTTGGTCGAGATGCATCGATTAGCTGCTTGGGTAGCCATTCTGATCATCTCACGTGAGTTTGCGGTTACCGGGTTGCGGTTGGTTGCGGCCGCAGAGGGACTGGTGCTCGCTGCCAGCCGTTTGGGCAAATTGAAAACAACGATTCAAATCATCGCGATCATAGCGCTGATGTTGAATAATATCCCGTTTGAGTTTTTCAAAATTCCTTTTGCTGATATGATGATTTATTTAGCAGTTATCATTACGTTGTTTTCTGGATATGATTATTTTGCGAAGAACAAGCATGTGATCTATTCAGGTGATATGTAACTGACTCAAGACCATAGTTAACCTGGAAGTAAAGGGTGTATCTGCCGTGTAGTGCGACTTTTGTTTGAAAACGAGCGCGAACGGTACATACATCCTTTTTCCATCAAACAAGTGGGGGAATCAACAATGAGAGCTGAAATTATTGGCGTAGGTACAGAACTTCTGCTTGGACAAATTGCCAATACCAATGCACAATATTTATCAAGTGAGTTAGCTTTGGAAGGCGTTGGGGTTTATTACCATCAAGTAGTGGGGGATAATAAAGAGCGGTTGCATTCGGTGCTCTCTTTAGCCAAAAGCCGCTCCGACATGGTGTTATTGACAGGTGGTTTAGGACCCACAGAGGATGATTTGACTCGTGAAGTGCTCGCTGAGTTCATCAAGCGTCCACTTGCGATTGATGCGGGGCAATTGCTGGCGCTTGAAAGCTATTTTGTCAGCCGCGGGCGAACCATGACTGAAAATAACCGAAAACAGGCGATGCTGATTGAAGGAGCCTCTTTTCTGCCAAACCCCAGAGGTACTGCACCGGGCATGTACGTGGAATCTGAGGGTGTTCATTATTTTTTAATGCCGGGTCCACCAACTGAAATGCGAGGCATGTATCAAGAACAAATCGTTCCGCGCATCCGGGCCATTTTTGGCAGCCAGAACACGATTCGCTCCAAGGTGCTGCGAATTGTAGGGATTGGGGAATCCGCAATGGAAGCGATGATCCAGGACATTCTCCATGCGCAAGAAAATCCCACAGTTGCGCCGTATGCTTCGGAGGGAGAAGTATCACTTCGGATCACAGCCAAAGCAGAATCCGAACAACAGGCATTTGATTTAATCGCTCCGGTTGAAGCTCGTTTAAAAGAACGGTTAGGCAACCATATTTACGGGGTGGACCAAGCCACTTTATCAAGTGTCGTAGGAGATTTGCTGGTACAAGCGGGACAAACACTTTCTGTTGCAGAAAGCTGCACTGGCGGGATGCTCGGTGTCTATCTAACCGATATCCCCGGAAGTTCACGCTATTTCACGAATGGGTTTATTACATACTCGAACGAAGCGAAACAGAAGCATTTGGGTGTCACCAGCGAAGTGCTTGCCAATTTCGGAGCGGTGTCCGAAGAATGCGCCAAAGCAATGGCTGAAGGCGCCAGGCGCTCGTCTGAATCAGATTGGGCAGTTTCGATAACTGGCATTGCAGGTCCTGGAGGGGGAACGACTGATAAACCAGTTGGGCTCGTTTATGTCGGCGTTGCAGGTCCTGGTGGGACTTCTGTCAGAGAACTACGACATAGAGGCGATCGCAATCAGATTCGCATTCGTTCAGTCAAAAGCGCTTTAAGCCTGTT
>JAQBPP010000064.1 GCA_028287455.1 Bacilli bacterium
TTGACCAAGATCGGGCCATCCATATTCCTGTTTTACGATCTGATTATAAGTTTGTTTGTAATAAAGATTGCCGTTTTCATCTTTTCCTTGTCGCCAATCTAAATCACGTAACTGGTTAATAAAATCAAAATCAAACAATCCTTCGAACAGGCTTAGGTACTGGACAATTTCATCATGAGTAAGTAAACGTGGGACATATTCGTCGTTCACCTTTACTTCTGAACGACCTGATCTAAGCATCCCGTAGAACTCTGCCTGTACACATTTTGGAATAACTAGCTGAATATCCCCTGCTAAATGCTCATTGTAAAGTCCGAGTACGTATTTAGCCGCACTGTCTTTCAACACAAGAGCCTTGAAGATGACGACAGTGTCTAGAACGATTTTGGGTCTACTCATGCCCACCTACAAACGACGAAACTCATCAGGATCAGTCATCCTAATATCAGTTGCGCCCTTCATGATGTGTTTTCTGTGATGTTTTCCCAATGTATCCATATCTAGTTGTCTTCGAACAGGTTTTCGATCCTTAAACTGCTCCGATGGGATTAAAAAACCTTTCCCACCTGGCACAGGCGGTTGAATATAATCGATTTTCCTCTCGCGGATCCATTTGTAAACAGCAGCTTCAGTGACGTTAAACTTCTCTGCGACATCTTTTACTGTAAGATTCCTTGGGCTGGAGGATGCTCCTAAACGACGTCTACTCAGATTAACCCTTAATGCAGCTGATTGAAGAGCAGCCAATTGTTCTCTCATTTTGCGTACTGACTCAGTTACCCCCGGGACTTCCATTCCAATGATTTTGTCTGCTTCAGTGGAAACAATTGCTACTGTTTGATTGATCTCGTTTTGTAACTCTACAAAACTTCGGCGACGCTTTTTCGGCTGATGTGTTTTCACTGATCTCTCCAATGTGTAACGTTCTGGCATCAAATATCACTCCGCTCATTTAAACTTGGTCAACTTATTATACTTGTTAAACTTATTTAACTCAACTGAAGGCCATCGTGAAACGATCGTAATCAGTAATGGAAAAGGAATAGTTAGTCGACACAACGGACTTAATTGGGCAACGTGAATTATACGTTAGTACACTCGCTGCCATTTTTATTATTCGGTAAAATCAAAAAATCAAATTTTACAGGTATTTTTATTGTCTTACGACCAACGCCATCAGCAACAGTTGTAACAACTATTGCCATATTCTTTCCTACAACCTTCTTACTAAAATCCATTGTAGGTAGCTCGATTGGGAATCCTGGATGCACAACTTGGCTATGATCAGGAGACCACTGAAATCCATACCACCCAGGTGCATTAGCGTGATGTGTGGCTTTCCAACCAGGGAAAGCATGTTCACTGAAGAATGTCTCGTGGAACAATATCTCGACAACCGGATATTTCGCTGACACCTTTCCAGTGTTTTCCGACCAAATTTTCCATGATGAGACTGGCCTAGTCATTGTCACCTTATATGTATATTTGTTTACTTTGAAAGCAGGACCATCTTGATTTGCCAACTAGGGCCGGATCTTAATGTTCAGTTTTGCACTTAGTAAAACAGTTCGGTATGCCATACTCTCGATTAATAAAGCCGCTGCAGCATAAAACATTGATAACAATGCAACAATGTTCGAAATATCACCAAATCGTTTATTGAGATCACTAAATTGTGATGGAAAGAAAAACAAATAAGCGCATCCCATAGAAACGAAAATTGAAACCCATATAATTAATTTAGACCACATGTTCTCACCTTATTGTTCTTCTGAGAGTTTCGCTGTCTTGAATAATGCAATGGCGATGCTTTAAAGAAATATTGAATTTGTCTCAAGGAACTGACTGTACTGATCCTTTGGTTCGTCAAGTGGCAACGAAAAACTTGTCCCCACTTGATGAGTTGTTTTTAAGGTGGAGTATACGGCATCTCTGGTTCTACCGACAATGGAACGATAATCGGTCGAACCGCATCTTTTCTGGTTTGATTTGCTTCACGCTGACCTCTTCTTGATTGCCGCAATGAAACAATGACGGCCCCGATCGTTCCGATAGTCCACTTATTATGTTTGTCGAATTGATACGGATCCAATTAGATAAGTGTACCAACCGTGTCTGAATGGCCTGCCTAAGCTATATAAATAACTATCAAAAAACATAAAAACACTCTCAGGCTGTCAATTAGAGGCGCTTGAGAGGGTGTCTTTTTCATGTTCAGACTTACTTATATCGCTTTACCCACATATCCAATATCACCGAAATCGACTGATCCTCTTCTACCCTTCCCTTCTCTAGAAAATAGTTGCCTATGCATAAAGCCAACTGCCTAAGGGTGTCAAAGCGAGTGCTTTCAGTTTCTAGGGATTATTTGATGATCCTGGTGCTTGATATGAAAAGTCTTCATCTTCACACACCCTTAATAAGTAACAGTTTAATTTGTCAGTATTACTGTTCAATAATATTTTAACACGACATCGCAACGGGAATCCTCTCCCATGCGTTTCCATATTCTTCAGGCACCTGTAAAAGAGTTCCTCATTTCTTGATCATAGTTAGTGTAATAATACCAATCTAATACATAAAAAAACCGACAGTCATTAAGGTATCGGACTTAATCATTGGACTAAAACAAATTAGCGTCTGTAATGGACTTGATTAGAAGATAAGGCAATGCTGCAAAAGCGAATAACCCAAACAGCATTCCCTTACAAAAAGCAACAGATGCTTTCATAACGAACGCCGTCCTTTCAAAGCTTTTTTATAAATTATACCTTATTTTTTAAATCTTTTTTCTGATTAACCATCGACATCGTCCCAGCCAGAAAGCGTCCCACCGGATCGCATTTCCCGTCATTAAACCGGTTATCCGGCTTGTCGCTTTCGGGATCGGATACCGACTGGAGGCACTTCGTTTCCTCATCATAGGTACAAAATCCCTGCTGGGTCGCCAGCACAAAACCGCCGGATTTTCTCATCGCCAGTGCCCCGACATGGTATCCAGTTGATCGAATTGAACACAGCCAGTCTGCGGCTCCTGCATTCGATAGATCCATTTTTCCATAATATCAACCCAGTATAAAATCCGGTTCCCGACGATGGCAACCTTCGCGCCGAACTCGACAAACTGCTCCACGATGCAGGCTCCGATCCCTTTGGAACCTCCTGTGACGATAACCGTTTTGTTTTG
>JAQBPP010000091.1 GCA_028287455.1 Bacilli bacterium
ATCCATAATCGCAGCGCCAACGATTGTTGCGAATGATAATCGGTTTCACGACATCCAATACTGGAAGCTTGCTTCTTTCCTCTCTGTCTTCATTATTCAGTTCATCCAGATTTACTTCCATCAAACCCCAATAGCGATCCCTGCCCCAAGAGTTGAACGATCCGTGATCGCCCGTCTCGAGTACCGTATCAAATACATCGCAGTGTTCAATCACATGTCCACCCCAGGTTCCTTCCGAAATATTGATGCCTGCACGGGGTACATCATAAATGCTGCAATGCCGTACAGTAATCCCAATCGACATCGAAATTTGTACTGCGGCTGACTGTTTTTCCACTCGCCCGCTGCGGTAAATCAAGCAGTCATCCACTATGCAATCTGAAGGGTAATTGTCGTGTTGGGGTCCTTGAACCGTGTCGATTTCGCTCAATTTCTGCCGTTGATGATATTCAAAAAGCGGATTGCGTACGCTACTTGGATCGCCGACAAAAGCTACCCCATTTGCACCAGCATCAGAAATATGGCATCCCCTAATGGTAATTCTGCGGTTATAACAGTTTACAAATACTGCATTCCCACCCACTTGGTCAAAATGGCAATCTTCAATCCCACAATCCTCAGCCCCTTGAAAAAATACGGAACCGCCTCTATAAATCGTCCAATCGCTTCGTAATAGGGGTTCTCGATTCTGCATGAATGTTCTGGCTGCATGACGGAACGTGAATCCCTTAAAGGAAATGTGCTGAACCGGGTTTGCTTGGGTTCCGATGAATTCGATTAAATGCGGCAAACGGACACCTTCCAGATTTGAGCACTGTAAATCGGTTTCCGAATCGGGATAAACATATAGAATATTCACTTTTTCATCCAGAAACCATTCTCCGGGAGCATCCAATTCTTCAGCTATATTTTCGACGTATCTGTATTTGTCGTGCATCCCCATCTGCCTGTTGTTTTGCCAACCGCCTTCATACAGGAGGTTGCCCTCTTGATCTCTGCTTGTGAACTGGTAATGGTAATCTCCCCACAGATGTTTGTGCATAGCATGAATGTACCCACCGGATGGATCCGACCAACGGCTGGTTCGTTCTGGATCGAGACAATCGGCAGCATATCCGTTAAAAATATGAATATCCGGGGAATAATTCGGATACCTTGCCATGTGCAATTGTTGACCATTCACAAACAATTGATCTGTTCGCATTCCTGGCGGAGTTTCAGCTTTCAAGATTGCGCCCTCATAAATATTCCATTGCAAGTCTAGTTTGATTCCACCACTAATCACAACTTTTTCACCTGGATAGGCCTCATAACTGATGGGTGCAGCATCCGTTCCGGAGTCTTCAGTACTAAATCTCAGCGTTTCTTCTAAATAATACGTTCCTTCCCTTACAAGTACCGTAACTGCATGCCCTTCTCTGTTCAGACTTCTGACGATCAGACGGGCTTTGCACAAAGTGGCAAATGGGCTGTTGATCGTTCCATCATTGAGATCGCTGCCGTTTACAGAAACATACAAATGAACAGATGATAGATTCATAGCGTTTCCTCTCCATTAGAGCTTATTTAATCACTGTCAATAGCTGCTCCATTTTTTCCTCATCCACTTCAATTCCAAGTCCAGGTCCATCAGGTACATGAATAAATCCGTCTTTTACAGTAAACTTGGATTTTAACATCTGTTCACGCAGATTGTTTTTTTCTATCGAGTATTCATAATAACTGTTGCACTCGGGTGTGCTGGCAGCTAGGTGCAGGGCTGCCGCAAAGCCTACGCCGCGCGTCGTATTATGCGGTACATAATGGATCCCAAAGGCGCGACAAAGTGTGGCTGCGCGCTTAGCACTCAGCAACCCTCCACATTTGATCGGATCTGCCGCATACAGATGACAGGCTCCTTTAGCAATAAAATCTCTAAACGTGTATATATTCCAATCCTGCTCGCCTACATGGATCGGTACGGGCAACGTGCTGGTCAGTTTGATATAAGCATCCACATCATAATAAGGGCAAGGTTCCTCGAAATGATGAATATCATATTGTTTGACTTTTTCAAACAATTGAACTGCTTGAATATAGGTGTAAGAACTGTTTCCATCGATCATCAGCCGGCACTCTTTTCCGATAGCTGTTCTGACGATGCGCACTTTTTCAGCATCCTGATTCAAATCTACCGGAAGTCCTGTTCCGAAGCGAGGACCCACTTTAATTTTTACTGCTTTAAAATGATATTTGGCAATCCCCTCGTTCAGCTTCTCCGCTTCTTGTTCCGGGCTTAGGTCTCGGCTCATGCTCGATCCGTACAGGGGGACTGCCTCCCGGTATTTACCACCTAGCAAATTGTATAATGGCTGGTTTAAAAATTTAGCTTTGGCATCCCAGAGCGCTATTTCAACGCCACTGTAAGCGCCTGCCAGCATCTGTCCAGATATTTTATAAAACTTTTGCATGACCGATTCTTCGATCTTTTCAATATTAAACGGATCGGCTCCGATGATTTGCGGTTTGATGACCTCCTGGATGATCTGGGCTTGCACGTTGACATTCATTGGGGTGCATTCCCCGTAACCGACCACTCCTTCATCGGTGTCAATCTTGACATACAGCAGGCTCTTTGCCGCGTAGCATGTTAAATCAGTCACCTTCATTCTGCTTCCCTCCATAAATTGGATTTGCAACGTTCTGAAAAATTCCGTCTGGATTGATAGCTATTGACGGACAGCTATGGGCGACTGAGTTGTTCCCGCGCCTGTGACGAGGCAAGTTCGTCCTTATCATTTCTACGGGTGACCGTTAGGTAGCCGACAAGAACAACGATAATAATCGTTAAGCCAAAGCTGACTGGACCTTCGCCCAGCCCAAGACCGCCGCGACTATGAGACACCGCAATCCAGTCGGAAAACGAGGCGCCTACAGGACGCGTCATTATGTACGCAAACCAGAACGCGAAAATCTTATTTAGACCAAACAACCAATAGCCCAGAGCCGGGATAGCAAGCAAGACGGCAAACAGCACCCCCGACGAGAAGTAACCCAAGTGAAAGGTGATCGCGGTCAAGTCTCCTGCAGCGGTACCAAGTGCAAACGTTCCCAGAACGGTCAACCAGTAAAAAGCCTCACGTTGACGGGTGTAGATACTGTGTATAGACAGAGTCTTCTCCATCGCGTACCAGATTACGAAGATAATGGTCAGCGCCACCGTAAAGAACGTGGTTGATACGAGGTATGGGATCCCTAACGCAACGTGCACAACATCAGCAGCCATCGTGCCAAATATACTGACCATGACGACAACTAACCAGTAGATCCATGCCACATATCGGCGTACTGAGAACTGCAGTACCAACGAGGCTACCAGACCAATTCCCGCGAGAGCTACCGCAATTAGCGGATTTAGATGCTGGACTAGATAATCAGAGAACACCTCGCCCATTCCAGTGGTCAATACCTTGGTGATCCAGAAGTAGACCGTTATTTCCGGAACCTTAGTAAAGATCCTCTTCGCGTGATGCGCAGTAACTGATAAGGATTTATTCATATGCTAACTCTTTCTCCTCAATGATCCGTTCTTGCACAATGACCATTTTTTCTCTTAGCAGGTTCCCGTAAATAATGGATCATTTCAACTCAGGGAAATATCCATAAATCTAGCCGTTACAATTTGATTTGTATTATGAGAAGTAACAGCAAAACCCAAGTGAATGGAATGGCTCAGTAGATCCCTGCTGTATCGGCATGCCA
>JAQBPP010000138.1 GCA_028287455.1 Bacilli bacterium
CGCGTCGAAAGGAATGAATGTTTTTTCTGCTTGGTAAGGAACGGATGTTTTTATGCGATCGTGTCTTCCAAGAGCGACGCATTTTCCTCCCGCTCATAAAGGGAACTGTAGATACCGCCTTTTTCCAGCAATTTCTCATGTGAACCGCTCTCGACAATTTTTCCACCTTCGACTACGTAGATACGGTCTGCCGCTTTGACCGTGGACAGTCGGTGGGCCACAATCAGAACCGTTCGGCCTGTCATCCGCCTACGCACCGCTTCCATGATCAAACGCTCCGTTTCCGTGTCGAGCGCGCTGGTAGCTTCATCGAGGAGCAGCACATCAGGCTCGCGTAAAAACGCCCTTGCAAGTGACACGCGCTGCCGTTGACCACCTGACAACTGCTGCCCGCGGGTTCCGACAATGGTGTCATATCCCTCCGGCAAGGTCAGGATCCAGTCATGCAGCTGTGCGTCCCGGCATGCGGAGTAAACCGCATTTTGGTCAAGTTTGCCCGCTCCATAAGTGATATTGTTCAGAATGGTATCGTTCCACAGCAAAGTATCCTGCGATACAATGGCTGCGCGCTTACGCCATAAACTGATATCCAGTTCATCAAGCGGCTTGCGGTCGATCAGGATTTGACCACTTTGCGCACGAGACAGCCCTAACGTCAGATCCAGCACTGTACTTTTGCCTGCACCGCTGCGGCCGACAAACGCAATCACTTCGCCAGGTTCACTCACGAAGCTTAAACCATCCAGTACGACTGGCCCGTCTTCCTCGTGCCGGAAATCTACGTCCCGAAATTCGATCAAACCTTTGTACACGCGGGTGCCTGCCGATCCCGTTTGATTGGACTTCTTTTCCCGAGTTGCAGTTCCTGCCGGGAGCAGACCATTGCGTCCGGTTTCCGCAGCTGGTTTGATCGCCCGCACGCCTAAATATTCAACCGGCAAGTCCATGGCTGTAAAAATACGATCCAGGAGAACAGATGCTTGCAGCACATTCACATACAGATTCGACCACATTTGAATCGGTTGATAAAGGGCCCCTAAATAGGCGGTAAAAGCTGCCAACACCCCGATGGACAAGTGACCGCCATACACCATATAGCCGCCTACACCATAAATAGCAGCTGTCCCAAGCGAATTGATCAGTCCCGACCAAGCCCCAAGCAAACGGTTTAAGGTGGCGGAACGAACCTGCACCCCAATGAGCAGCCCGATGCGCTCTTCGAATGACTTTCTCTCCAACGCCTCAGTAGCACTGATGCGGATCAGACCGCTTGCAGCCAGCCGCTCGCGCACAAATTCCATAAATTTCGCCCGCTGCTCCTGTGTGCGCCTGCTCAACGTTTTCAACTTTTTCCCAAAAATCTGGCTGGGAATTACATATAACGAAAACACTAAAATTGCTGTGAGGGTCAAAGTAGGGCTCAAATAAAATACGATCCCAATCGTCGTGATAATTTTTACTGTATTGTTTAGCAGGTTCGGGAGTTGATTCTGTAAAATACCGCTGACATTCTGACAATCATTCATGATGCGGGACATAAACTCGCCCGAGCGATTTTTCACGTGATACGACATGGGCAAGTGCATGAATCGGTCATACAAATCGCGGCGGAAATCATTCGTTAATGCAAATGAAATATAGTTGTTCGCATACTGCTGCCAGGCTCTTAGCGATTGGCTGATTGTTGGAAAGATGACCATTAACAATACCATTTCACCAAGCAATCGCCCATCTCGGGTTGGCAGCGCATGATCAATTAATTCCTTCAGGATGAGCGGCGGAATTAAATCCAGGAGTGCAGTCATCACTACAGTGAAGAGAACACTGGCTGTTTTCCAGCGGTGCGGCCAAAGGTATTTCAGTCCGCGCACCAATGCAGCCCGTTCGCGCCGCTTGGTTTCCGGCGAGCGGTCACGGACCAGATTTTCCGACTCTAACTCCATTGCTTTGCGCATCGATCGAAAGTCAACTGCCACTGTGCGCCAACTCCTTTCCTGCCACTTGCTGAGCCAGAGCAAGCCGTGAGTACAGAGCACCGTTTGCCAGCAGCTGCTGGTGTGTCCCTTGTTCGATAATCTTGCCACGTTCGACTACATAGATCAGATCACAATCCACCACAGTGGATAACCGATGCGCAATTACAACGGTTGTCCGTCCTCTGCTCCACTCACCGAGCGCCAATTGGACAGCCGTTTCATTTTCATTGTCCAGCGCAGAAGTGGCTTCATCCAGCAGGAGCACTTTTGGGTTGCGCAAAAGCGCCCTGGCAAGTACGATCCGCTGCCGCTGACCGCCGGATAGCTGCACCCCGCGCTCCCCGACATGGGATTCATATCCATCCTGCAATCCTTCGATAAACTCATGGATCGAAGCTTGTTTAGCAGCTGCTTCCATTTGGTCCTGATCCACATTCTTGCCATAGCTGAGGTTTGCTCGTAAAGATTCATTGAACAAAAATGGCTCCTGCGGAACATGTGCAACCTGTTTACGCCAAGTCTTGGGATCTACTGCCTTCAAGTTCATCCCATCGACCACAATGTCCCCTGCGATCGGATCGTACAGACGCAAAAGCAATGACAAAATCGTGGACTTCCCCGATCCAGTCGGACCCACGAATGCTATTTTTTGCCCAGGTTCAATGGCAAAAGAAATCCCCTGCAAAATGGGAATATCAGGCCGATAGGAGAAATGGACATCGCAAAACTCGATGCGTCCCGTGGCGTTTGATACCTGTACTTCCCCGGTTGGATCATGATCTTCTTCCGCCCGACGAACTACCTCATCAATGCGGTCCATCATTGGACCTACTTCCTTAAATCGAATGTAGCCGAAAGAGATGGCCTGCATGACGCCAAACAGACGAGGCAGATAAGAATTAAATGCGATCAACGTTCCCAATGTGATTTCACCGTTGAAGATTTGATGACCTCCATACCAAAACGCTAAAGCCGGGCCTACTGACGACAAAACGCCTGTCCACAGGTTTAGCAGCCGCCAAGTCATGTTCCCTTTGAGATCAAGTTGAAAGACATCTTTGAGATGATTTTTATAACGCTTCAAAGCAGCCCGTTCGGCAGCAAACGTTTTCACCAAACGCACACCCTCAAACGATTGCTGCATCCAATCAAACATTTCGCCGTTTTTGATCTGACGCTCTTTGGAAAATGCGCGTCTGGTCTTGCCAAACTTACGCATCGGTATAAAGTACAAGACGTACATAAAAGCGCAAACGACGACCAGCTTCCAGTCCATCACCAGTAGCACAAGCAGCGCTCCTACCCCGGTAAGTACCGAACTGAGCACGTTCGGGAGCACCTGGCTATTGATGCGCTCAAG
>JAQBPP010000143.1 GCA_028287455.1 Bacilli bacterium
GGATCACACCCACTTCAGTTATTTTGAACGTAGAGCCTTTCAAGTTACAATAGAATTATTAAAATTTCCTTAGACTTGGATTAAATCTAAAATTAGTTCCGATTGTCCTAAACGTTATCCTCGCCACATTAGCCTCCTGAATCTATTATTCTTACAGCAAGAGAATCTGTGCAATCTTATTGCGAGGCTTAAAAGAAATAACTTTGAAATAAATCCAAATTGTAGTCTAACTAAATAGGTAATATGCTATATTGAAGAAAATACAGGAGGAAATAACAATGTCGCAAAAGCTAAAAGTAGTAAAGGTAATTCTCGGATTTGCATTTGGTTCATTATTCTTAAGTGGTTGCGGCAACACTAATTCGACACCAACCACGAATACTAGTCCAACGCCTAGTACAAATACCACTTCTCCTACTCCCACTCAAAACCAGACAACATCTGGACAGGCACAATCTAATGCTACACAGCAACAAGCTACTGCAGATTTGACTTCAACCACCAATCCGAACATAAAAGGAACTGCAACGCTAGTATTGAACCCAAGCACAAATGTACTTACGGTTACTGAAAAGGTTTCAGGGTTAGATCCCAACAGTTCACATCCCGAACATATTCATAGCGGCACACCCGCTAACCCTGGCACAATTGTTTATCCACTAAATACAGTTATTGCAGATTCACAAGGAAACGCAACTGTAACAACAGTCATAAACGACGTAACGCAAATACCAGCAAGTGGTTGGATTATCAATATTCATCTAGGCCCAAATTTGACTGGTGATCAGGCAAAGCAAATAGCAGCTGGTTCTGTAGTTTTAAAGTAGATAAGTTTTATATAAACTTATGGCAATCGCCTTATAGCAATCTACACTATTGGAATCTGGGGGTCACGTCACGAAACGGAAAAAAATCGTGCGTTAAGCAAGACATGAAAAAACCGGATTCCATTTCACAAGGAATTCCAGCCCTACCGTGCCAGCCTGTTATTGCACAAAAGCCCCCTTATGTGCAACAAGGTAATGCAATTGAGTTCGGCCTGTCGTGTGGAACACTGGGATAACTCCACGGCGTTGCCATGATGCCATCGGAGCTTGCAATATCGAGCAGCGGACCCGTTTCAAACCGGATCGTCAGAATATCGAGTAATTTTCGTCCTAGTTTCCATTGGCAGCTAAAACGGTAGGCATCGTCTCCCCCGTACATATTGTTAAATTAAACGGTCGGAAACCAGAAATGCCACAAGCTCGGCAACTTCTTTGGGAAGTGCAGGACGGCCAAGCGGAATGCCACCTAACGAATCCATAGTGTCGCGATTCGGTTATGTAAGATGTTTGTGTCATGATCAAATGACATAAACATTGTTACATAAATAAGAAAATCACTGATCTAATCAGGAATTCATTGGTACAATGTTGTTGTCGCTCAACAAAAACTGAACAAGCTGACACCGGTAGAATACCGACGTCAGCTTGTAGCCTAGAGCTTTTTTCAATGTCCGCTATGGGGTCTTGACCAAAAGTGTCCACTGGTGTTTTTGGTTCACTCTTATTTGGGGTAAGCTGCAAATGCAGAACGTGATGGGATACAGACCTACGGGCTAGCTTTACCTGCCACTGAAAGAGGAGGGCAATACTCGATCATCGGTTACCCCTGCCTTAATGCTTGTCTTTTCCTTTTCCATTCCCATTATCTTCCCCATGGTTCTGGTTTTCTTTGTTGGACTGTTCAATCTGAACAGATGCATTCGCTTGGCCGCCAGCTTTCACATCCTCATTGTCCTGGTCGTCCTTGTTGCTGCTAGCGGGTACAGTGGAATTGATTACATTTGAAACGGAAACGGCAGGTAGGGAAACCGATGCCTGATTGTCAACAGCAGCCGTCCCTGGATTGGATGACGCCTGAACTGCTGGCTCACTAGAAGCGTTTGTGGTGCTGGTGTTGCTAGCCTGTCCATTAGTGCTAGCTTGTCCATTGGTGCTAGCCATGTCATTGTTGTTTTGATCGCTCGACTTCTTGTCCATTTGATCCAATTTCTTTCCCAAGTGTGCAAAGGACTTCGCAATATTTTTCATAAGTTCGGCTTGAGCCTGTGGATTATTTACATGCTGCAACGCATTTGCCAACGCAATGATATTATGTTGAATCTGTACATTGGCTGCAGCTTTTTCTCCGTGATCTAAGTCGGAAGTCTGTAATTGGACTGTACCGGAATACACATTACCGGACACAGTTCCGTTGGTGGAGTTTGTTGCATTTGTAACGTTTGTTGCATTTGTGACGTTTGTTCCAGCTGTTGAGTTCGTTGCATTCGTCGAATTCGTTCCATTTGTGGAAGTTTGATTATTATTTTGCTGCAGAGCATTTTCCTGACTTTGCACAGCGTCCAACAGCACTTGCTTCGCGAGGTCGGGTTTGCCGGCTGTGATTAAAGCATTGGCTTCCACAATCTGTTCCTGTGCGAATTGAGCCAGTAATTGAGCCTTCTTCACATCATTAAATGTCAGCGCCAGCTCAATTTTTTCGTACATGGTTTTCACAAAATAGAGTACGCTGCCTGGCAAGACCTTCGGTGCTGCAACAGCTGCCGTTGTATTGGCAGTACCGTAGACACTTCCGTTTACAGTTGTGGTTACTGCAGAAGTAGTTGTATTTGTTCCTGTTGATGACAAGGTATTTCCGTTATTCAGCTGAACTGAACCGCTGTCGGCGAAGGCGCTGCCTGCTCCGATGCTGGATGTCAGAAGGCCAGCTGCAAAGATATAAGTCAGAACATTAAGAAATTTCCCTTTATCTTGATTCAATGTGCACTCACTCCTAGATCTTGACAAATTAATTACCCCAATGATATTAATGCCTGAAATTTTATGTCTGTTATTAAATACGTGATCATTCGACTTTTTCTGGGGGCAGATCGTCTTCCGTAATTTGCCAGAGGGAATTTATCCGGATCAACTCCGAGACAAATTGGTAATGATTTAGTCAATTTTTTCTTCCCTTTGAGTCGGACTGTCGGGTGCTGAACATTATCTGTTCAAAAACTACTCGGACAAAATTGATATTTGGATACTGTCTATATACCCTGTTTGATATTGAAGCAAAAGCAAATAAACTCGATATAAATCTTACTAAACGCAGATGACGTATCGATATTCTCCTCAACGGTGTTACCTATTGAACTCTCCTGCCCATGCTGATCCATTATTACCGTCTGTCTTCATGTTTATGAATCGTATTCTGCATCAAATTCAATTACATTGTTATCTGTATCCAAGATATAAATTTGTGCAAATCCAGCTACACTATTTGGTCTAGCTTCATGATTAATCCCCACTTCCTTTAACCAATTAATTGTTTTTTCATAACTTTTTACCCAGATAGCAAAATGACCATCAACTGAATCGATTCCACTTTTTCGTAGTGTTTCACCTTTGGGATATTCAAGTAAATGAAGTTGCTGATCACCAACCGCATACCAAACACCTTTCGATTTGAACGGTGGACGTTCAATCTCTTGGAATTTAAGAACTTCGGAATAAAACTCCCTAGCTTTGGCTAAGTCTTTTACAGCAAGACTCACATGATGAATACGTTCAAAATCGATCATTTTCTCATCTAACCTCCAACATGTCTCAAGATAAATTATTTCTCCTGCGAGATTGTGTATAGTTCACAATTCCACTATCCTGCTGCTACCTGAACAAAGCTTCTGTCAAAAATATCGTTCTCCTCTTCCAGACCCCGAATTTTTTTCTGGAGGTCACGCATAGCTTTAAAAACTGATTCACGTGGAAATATGATTTGTTATTGATTTATCAGAATAGTTGCAGCGACGCAATTTCCGGAAAATCCAACCCATCCAAATGATAGATTCGCAGCAAAATTAGTTCCTGGGATGGTGCTTGGCAACGTAAAGGCCTTTATGTTGATTTTATCAAGGCCTACATTGATGGCGTCTGTAATTGCACTAGCAATGGGCTGGATGAAGGAAAGGATTCCTTCGGCCGCTTTTTCCAGAGCATCTGGCAGACCGAAATCCACGCTAATGTTTCCATCAAGATATACTTTGATAAATACCGACTTTGCATTGGAATCGTTCACTAGTCGAATATTCAAAGGTGGTGTATTGAGGGAGACTGAAATGTCTCGCTCAATCCATTGCCCCAAAACCTCTATTCCACCTTTTGCACTTACCCAAACAGGCAGAGTACCTTGTGCCTGACCATTGACAATTTCCACATGTGGTTGATCTGCTCCAGCTTCCGCATGCCCCTCGTAACCAAATCCCCATGAAGAACTTTTGTCGCCTACACTTGCGCTGGCACCTGGGAACTGAGCAGCAGCAAACTCGTT
This sequence comes from Bacilli bacterium, assembly GCA_028287455.1. Lineage (GTDB taxonomy): Bacteria > Bacillota > Bacilli > Tumebacillales > JAQBPP01 > JAQBPP01. Next base: position 4,354 of record JAQBPP010000143.1, read on the forward strand.
GATAACAGAACTTCCAATTGCAGCGATAATGGCGGGTTCAGCAGGTAAACTCACATTAAAATTAGGGTCACCCTTCGTGTTTCCAATTTGTGCCAAAACAGTGAGACGATGGTCGTTGACTTCAATTGCGTTCAATTGGAAAGACATATCGACTAACTTTGAGAAATCCGGCAATTGAATTTGTGCTACTTTTTGTTGAAACTGTGGAATGATCGTTTCATTTACCATCTTGGCTGCTTTAGCATCGAGACGGTCTGTTCCGGATGCGCTTGCCGAAAGACCAGTAAGGCTGACATTTTGTCCATTTAGCAAAACATGTCCAGTCATTAACAGATGGACAGTAAAAGTGTTTTGAAGGCTGTGGCGTTTTCCATCTTGATAGTCAAAGACCTGCAATTGTACGTGATCAAAACGCAAACTGATGTTCCCTCCATTTGCTTGTGCCGACAAATCGGTAACTGGAGCTCCGTTTAATTCAAACACAAACTCCGTTCCGATCTCTGGAATTGATTTGTTGCCCCTAAAATCATTTGGGTTGCTGGAAATGAATTTCTCAAGCAGTAAGTTAAAGATTGCTTCGTTTGCCATAAATGCAGCGTTACTCATGTGAACATACCCCTTTCGTTATCCCAGTTGTGCTAACAAAGTATTTATGATTTTTATCATTTCATCAGAAAGAGTATTGTTTTCAATACCCTTTCGAGCGCTTTCACGGTATTTCTTGCGGATTGGTTCACTGTTTAAAACTGCGGCCAACACAGTCTTTTGTCCTTCTGAAGTCCGACTATCATATGTCAAATCTTTCGTTGCATCAAAAACGGGTTGGTTACTCCATAGCTGATTAACGTCAGTCAGCTTAAGGTTGACTGATGTCGCAGTCATGGCATTCGGGTCCAGATCTATGTTCACTGTAAACTGAATGTCAGTAAAATGGAGAACAAATGAACCGCTATGGATGGTTTCGATAGGACTTGCAGATCCCTTTTGGCATTGGGAGTACGTCGTCCAATTTCCTTCCAGCACCACATCTTCGAGTATAAGAGGTACAGACAGCGACACATCCTGAATTGGAAATGATACAGGTCCATAAGCTGAGATCGTATCCATGCCATTTAATCTGCTGTTTGAAAGTGACAGTCGAGTGGAATCCACCGGATGATATAAGATGGGACATAATACTGATTTCTGACCTGTGTCATACTGAACTACATCCGGAAGAAGGATGTTAGTGTACGGTGGAATGTCAACACTTCCCGATTGGAAGCCATTGCGGATCAATTTGGGCAGTGAACCAATCACATTATTAATGACTGTGGTGAGCAATTGTTCCCATTGGGTCATGGCCGCTATTTTCCTTTCCCCTATCAACTATTAAATGGGTTGGACGGTGGTGTCATTCCATTTAACTTTTGCAATAGCTGCTCATAGTTCAATCCTTGATTTGCATATTCGAGGATGGAAGGAAACTGGTTAAGCAAAGCCGTTACGCCTTGTTTAATCAATGCAGCTTCATGGACACGTGTTGCATCGCCACTGCTTGCATATTGATCCGAGAGGTCAATCAGAGACGAAACAATATACTCACTGTTGGTAACAAAATCAGAAGTAAGCTGAATCGGCTGACTTGTGCTCGTGGTCTGCAGCATGGTGACGAGTTGATGATAAACTTCATCTCCATGATAGGTATCCAGCACTTCCTTAAACGTGACATCCTCAGGAGCGATTGGTATATAGTCGTATAGATGAACGAGTGGATCGGAGAGCGTGTTGTAGATCGACAAAATCCAGCTTCCCATTACAGACGTGCCCAAATCTGTACGCATTTTGCGCAAAAGGTCAAGTTCGTTGTCAGTGTCATTAGCAGCAGAACCGTTTGTAGTGAGCAGACGCATATGAGGTTCAAAACGTGCTTTTGCAAAACATTGACCAGTGGCTGTAAGGTCTGCCAGATTCACGTGGAAGATTGCTAGCACCACATGATCCAACGTATCTTCAAGCTCAAGTACCCCACTTTTGACCAGATTGACAAACTCTCTGGCATCGCGTGTCAGTACCGAGTACAAATCATCGGCAATCGACTCCATTTCTTCAAAAGCAGACTCAAATAATGTGGTCAACTTGGTTAAGGGTTGATCTACTTGTATGAGATCCAAATCAACTTGATATGGACCCAGGTTTACATCAAATACCGGTACCTGGAAGGCCAAGTGCCCGGATGCATGAGCTGTCAGTTCATCTTTGTCAGCCCCAAACAGAAGTGAAGCTGTGCAATTCACATTCATGATTTTGTAGTACCCAAGCCCATACTTTCTTAGATTAATTTTCAAATTCATGACAATACCTGCCGTACCGCCTCCAGACAGAGTAAGTGGAGAAGGCTTGAAATCAATGGACAGGTCAAAAATGCTTCCGAACATATCGCGTTTAATCACCGCATGTAAGCCTTGACTCGAAACTGCGATGTCAAGCACCAGATCCACTAAACCCAAAAATGACAGTGCACCCGAAACAAAGAAATGCGGAGTCTGGTAAGGCGACGGTAAATTCGGTTGGTTGAAACTAGCGATACTAATATAAGGTCCATCTGAAGATGCAGACTTATCCGAATCATCGCCGCGCGTATCGCCCGGTGCACGAGAAATACTTAATAATCCGCCAAACAGCTTAATTTTGCTAAGTCTTTCAGTCAGCGATACCCCTTCATTGGCGGAAATAATAATTTTAGAGGTAATCGATAAACCGAAAATTTGCAGGGTTCCAAAAACATAAAACCCTTGTAGGAATTTCAGGTTTGCAATTTGGGTCGTGAAAGGAGTGAAGTAAAACTGTGCTTCAAGCGATACAGTTAAATGATCCCCCTCCCTATAAATTTCGTAGTGCTTCGTGCCATTGGTCTTGTCAGTTATAAACCAGGCTTGACCCGGTTTCCCGACAATGATCAACGTTGACTCTTCTGTAGGAGTTAACGCAACATGGCCATAAGTCTGAAACGCTTGGGCAACTGTTTGAACATCACGATGATCCAATGTATCTGAAACTGAAGCCGGCATCGTAAACGACCCGACTCCGTTAATTTCGATATCATTTAATAGATCAATGATGGCCTTGGCTGCTTCTTCAGGTTCTACCAAATGGACAAACGTATCGAGAACATCCCCAACCTTCAGATTGCTGATCGCGCCAGCAAGAACGCTTTGTTGAGGTACTTCAGAATTTAGAATGCAGGCGAGTGACCCATTAAATTTTGACTCTGTCAATGTACCGGCAAAACCGATCGATGGAATCCCTTCCCAATCAGCCCCAACCATAAGCGCCACATCGCTAACAGTCAGTCCCTCAATGTCAAATGGATTGATCCAAGAACCGGTCATGCTGCCTGCTGCATAAATTCCGTTTTCCTGCACGCCCAACTCCATCGCAAAGGTCAATTTCTGGTTGTCAGTGTGTGGAGCATCCAGTGTCAATTGACCTCGCAGAAAGACACTGACATTCCCTTGGGCATATTGAATAGCGAGATAAGCAGCAATATTCAGATGGTGTTTTCCATTGCCCCCGCTGACAGGGTACTGACCTGAAGCTGAAAATCCAGCCAAAAGAAGTGCCGAGAGGGAATCGTTTTGATCTGAAATCTGCACAGCCACTTCCAAAAGAACACGATCTATGCTAAAGAAGTCATATAATTTCAACAGAGGTTCATGACGAGTAGCAGCTTTGTCGCCAAAGGCAAACTGGGCATAAAAATTGATTCCCTGTTTTGGCGATCCGATTCCGCTCGGCACGATTACCTTGTTTCGTGCGGGAGGCGCCGATGAATTATATGTCGTTAAGTCAGGAAATGTATATCCTGTTGGAAGATCAACGGAA
>JAQBPP010000177.1 GCA_028287455.1 Bacilli bacterium
GAAACCAATGAGAATTTGAAAGCGTATAAAGTAGGCAGTCACCAACATCTGCCAGAAATTGAAATGCAGTTGGCACGGGTTACCGGGCAACAAATTCCGATTACTTTTACCACTCAATTGGTACCGATGACACGCGGAATTCTGGCAGCCATTTATGGCCAGCTGATCGAGCCGATTTCTGCTCAGGAATTGCATGCACTGTTTACAGCACAATATCAAAGCCAGCCTTTTGTACGGATTCGTCCACTGGGAACTTTCCCAGCGACCAAGGAGGTTGCGGGTTCCAACTTCTGTGATATTGGTGTGTACGTGGATTCCAGAACCGGACGTGTAACGGTGATTTCTGTCATCGACAACCTGGTGAAAGGCGCTGCCGGCCAAGCGGTTCAGAATTTGAACGTTATGATGGGCTGGAGTGCGGAAACCGCTTTGTGGCATGTACCGATTTACCCATAAACAAACAATCATCGAAACACAAGATTGCTGCAGGCACATCGGCAGGAAGGAGGCGTCGCCCCTTGACAACTGAGGAAATTGTGGTCATCAAATATGGCGGTTCGGCGATGGGACAGGGATTTGAAGAGGTGATGTCAGACATTGCAGCGCTTTGGACACAAGGGGTGCCCATCGTGTTGGTGCATGGCGGAGGCAAAGAAATTTCGTCCTTGATTACTCGCCTGGGGATCGAACCTGAATTCCGTGACGGTTTGCGGGTGACAGATGCCGAAACGCTGCAGGCTGTCGAGATGGTGCTCGCGGGTTCGGTTAACACCCGGATTGTTGCGAATCTGTTGGGCAAAGGGGTGCGTGCATTTGGCATGTCTGGCGTAGATGGCGGTATTCTCACGGTGGTACCTAAGGTGCCTGAAGGCTCAGGCCTTACTGGCATCGGTCCATTAGGGTATGTCGGCGACGTAAAAGCGGTCGATGTCAGTTCGATCGAGTTGCTGCTGGGCGCCGGATTGCTGCCGATTGTTGCGCCGCTTGGTGTGGATAAACAGGGTCAGCCATTTAATATCAATGGCGATACAGCGGCCGGCGCGCTGGCAGGTGCGCTCCATGCCCGTCAGTTGGTTTTGCTCACCGACGTCCCCGGCATCCTGCGCGAAACTCCGCAGGGGCGCCAACTGGTTCCAACGATCTCGCCCGCAGAGATTCGCCAACTGATTGCAGACGGTACGATCTACGGCGGGATGATTCCCAAAGTCGAAGCTTGTTTACAGGCAATTGATGCAGGCGCGCAGCAAGTGCAGATCTTGAACGGATCAGAGCCTCATATCTTATTGAAACAGTTTCCGCCAAAAGGTGTCGCGGTGCACGAAGCACTGGGAACCACGGTAAAAGCCAACTACTAATGCACTAACAGGAGGAATTGCAATGTCGGATGCAGTGATGAATACTTACTCAAGAGCTCCAATCTCTTTGGTCAAAGGGCAGGGTGACTTTGTCTGGGACAGCAATGGCAAAAGGTACCTGGACTTCACCTGCGGCATTGCAGTAACCAACTTGGGCCACTGCCATCCAGCCGTTACCCAGGCGATCACAGAGCAAGCTGCCACGTTAGTCCATTGCTCCAATCTGTATTGGATACCCAGCCAGGTGGAGCTCGCGGAACTGCTGACCGCGAAATCATTTGCTGATCAAGCTTTCTTTTGCAACACGGGCACGGAGGCCAATGAGGCAGCATTAAAGCTTGTCCGCAAATACTCTACGGATCATTTTCATCCAGAACGAACTGATGTGATCGCGTTTGAAAACTCTTTTCATGGCCGTACTTATGGCGCCTTAAGTCTTACAGGCAGAAAGAAGTATCAGGAAGGGTTCGGACCGATGCTGCCTGGCGTCAAATTCGCTGAAGCCGGGTCGCTGGCAAGTCTGTCGGCGTGCTTAACAGACAATACTTGCGCAGTATTTATGGAACTGGTACAAGGCGAGGGCGGCGTAATCGAATTAGACCCGGCATTTGTTCAGGCCGTGCGCAAGTTTTGTGACGAGCATCAGCTGCTGCTGGTGATGGATGAGATCCAAACGGGTATGGGGCGCACCGGCACTCTGTTCGCTTATGAACAGTTCGCGGTGGCGCCTGATGTGCTGACCCTGGCCAAAGGGCTGGCAAATGGCGTGCCGATTGGTGCTTTGCTGGCGAAACGCGAGATTTCGCAATCTTTTACTCCAGGAATACATGGCTCTACGTTTGCAGGCAATCCGCTTGCCACGACCGCTGCGCTGGCTACCGTACATACCATGCTGCAGCCTGGATTTTTGCAGCGTGTCATTGAACAAGGCGAACTTCTGCGGGGGCTGCTGGAAGAACAGGTGTCGAAGCATGAGTGCGCGGTGCAAGTGCGCGGCCGCGGGCTGATGCGCGGCTTGAAACTGAATCAGCCGGCGGGAGACATCGTCAAGGCTTGCCTGGACAAAGGGCTCTTGCTCACGGCGGTTGGCTCTGGAGACACCATCCGATTCTTGCCTACGTTATTAGTTACGGAAGATCTTTTGCGCCAGGGTGTTCGCATGGTAGATGAAGTATTAACAACAGTAGATGAAGCCAATTTAGCGCCTAATGTACACTAATTCGCAGTTAAAACAAAGGGGCCGCGCATCAGTCGCTGCCCCTTTTTCACTGCAAAAAAAATAAGCCTCTGCTGTCCCACAGGCTGTTATCAGCGTTATACCACGGTTCGAACTTGAGTCGGGATGACAAACGGTTCGATATTTTGCGCTTCAACCGGAATTTGATAGAGCAGCGCCACTTCGTCACAAGTGGCGAATTTGGGACAGTTTACGCAATCCTTCCACACTTTTTGCGGCAAGGATTCTTTGGTCACAATCGAGAAGCCAATTCGTTTGAAGAAAGAAACCTGATACGTCAGCGCCAAGACTCTGGCAATTTCTAATTGATAGGCCTTGTCAATGAGATGGTTCACCAACTGTGAGCCTAACCCAGTACCTTGGTAAGCGGGTGCGATCGCAAGTGAACGAATCTCAGCCAAATCGCTCCATAAGATATGCAGTCCGGCCACTCCGACGACTGAACCGTCATCTGCTTCCACAACTGAAAAAAGCTGTAGATCTTCATATAGCGACTGCAGCGAACGAGGCAGCAATAGTCCTTGTTGCGCGAAGGTGGATATTAAAGTGAACATAGCAGCGACATCTGACATTTTGGCCTTGCGAACGTGCATAGGGGTACCCCCTTGTATGATCATGCATTGATATGAATTATTATACGATGCGAAAGACTCAGAAGTAAAGGTTGGATTTTGGCAGCTTGTCTAACTCAAGCCGTAAAAAATTTCTCAGTTCACTCCATAGAGGGGTGTCAGGGCAGGCGTCGTCATTCGTCATGGATGCGTGGTTGCTCTGTCTTGATGCCCTTGCCTTCCAGCAAACCTTGTAAATAGCCGCGATGGTAGGAAGATTCCATACATTCATGATGATATGCAATCAGCTGTTCTTCCAAAAGAAGAATCATATGCCAAATCTCAGGACTCACAGCGCGTTGAATGACCGTTAATCGTTCAGAAACATCGTCGACAAAGGCAGAGCGATCCATCGAATAATCACACCCCCGACTTTTCCAAAAACAAGCATTGGTATTACACAATAGTGTACTTATTTTTATTCAAAAGAGCAATTTATTTCCGATCGCATCACAAACAACTTGGGCTAATGGCTGGGGACAAATACCTCCTTGCCTACGTATATATGGGAAAGGCAAGTATGTAGAACCGGATCGGAGGGATCGGCATGCAACCAGGTGGTATCGCCGGGTATGGAATACCAGGAGCTGTGGCAAGTTCAATCGGTGCAGCGCTGCCTGCTTGGTGGGGTACATGGGGCGGCTCTTTATCCGCTTGGGCCATCGCTTTTCTGATTGGATTTGTTGTGTTCTTTTTTATCGTGGCCGCTTTTTCTGTATGGAAGCCTGGGGTGTAAGCTTACTACTTATCTGACAAAGGGGATTGACGGATGGGCGCCAGTTTACTAAATTGATAGAAACTGGAAATAGGGGAGAGAGAAATAACCTTTATGCGCAATCCCAGATACGCCGCAAAATGAGGCGCTCCTGCGGCGGGAGGCGGACGGCCAGCTGCAGAGAAAACGATCTGAATTAGTGGGCAGTTCAATTCAATAGACAGAAAAAAGTGGTCTCCTTTGATCGGAAACCACTTTTCACTATTCTTGAACACCATTACAAAAAAGAACTCATCAAAATGTTCTTTTTTTCTACGTCTATTAAGGCTCCACAACCCGATTGCAACAGACGTAGCGCAAAAATATCGGCTCATAATTTATTATAACATCTTTTTTACCCAAACAACATTATGGCTCAGTAATTTTTCACTCCATTAAACGCTAAAAACCCGACAGGAACGAATCCTATCGGGATAAAAATTGTCCTACTGCCCGGTCCGGTTCGTGGCGCTACCGTCACCACCAGTAGCACCCGCGTTTTTCCCGTCGTTATTGGCGCGCCCAGCGCCGTCACTGAACTTGTTGCCCAGCGCACCGCCAGCGATTCCGCCGACCACCGTACCTACCGGCCCCAAAACGGAGCCGGCAGCAGCGCCCGCCGCGGCGCCACCAACGGTGCCTACAGTCTCAGACGTGTCGCCACCGCTAGCGTTCTGATTGCGATCATTCTGGGACGTGTTGCCACCGCTAGCGTTCTGATTGCGATTGCGTTCGTTGTTTTCAGCCATCCATCTCACTCCCTACGTTCTGAATTGGAAAGCTCTGCTGTTGTAATGAGTGCTATCCGGATCATATGTTGCCCAACCTGGGGCACACTTACGCACAGACGAACGATTAAATAACTACAGTCATATAACCATTGCATCCCTAAACTTTTCTGTATTCTCTGATCCAAAACAGGCGTTTATCGCTTATATGAGTCACAGAGTGTTGAGGTCAGAGTCCTTATACTACGCGTTTCCGAATGGCTTCTCGCAGTATGTCACGGTCAACCCCTGACGGTAATTTAACTTGGACAGTATAGGTCTGCTCTCCAAACTCTTTGACGT
>JAQBPP010000188.1 GCA_028287455.1 Bacilli bacterium
CTGACAAACTTGCGGATATTATCATAGATGGCTCGCCCTTCTTCAATCGCAGCAACAATGGTAGCAAAATTATCATCGGATAAGATCAAGGCGGATGCATCTTTGGCCACATCCGTACCGCCGAGTCCCATGGCAATTCCGATATCAGACGCTTTAATAGCGGGTGCATCATTTACTCCATCACCAGTCATTGCAACGACGTGACCGCGCGCTTGCAGCGCTTTAACGATCTGAAGTTTATTTTCTGGGGATACGCGTGCAAATACATAAGTATTGTCGACGCGTTTGATCAAGTCATCCTGTGACATGGAAGAAATTTCTGCACCAGTTAACAACAGCCCCTGGTTCGGCAGGATGCCGAGCTGCCTGGCAATCGCTAGTGCTGTGACCTGGTGATCTCCGGTGATCATCACAGTGCGAATACCCGCATGCTTACAAATCTGCACCGCTTCAAACACTTCCGCCCGCGGCGGATCGATCATGCCGACGACTCCGACAAACACCAATCCATTTTCGGGGTCACTTTGCGCAGAAATGTTCAAATTGGATATTGACTTATAGGCAAAAGCCAGATTGCGCAGCGCCTCAGCACCCATTTCCTCAATGGCCCGCAGAATCATCCTGCGCATCACGGCAGATAAAACGATCTGTTTCTGATCCACCAGAATATGAGTGCAGCGATCTAACACTACATCTGGGGCACCTTTTGTCAGCAGTTGGATTTCCCCTGTTTTCTTGCGGGTCACCACTGACATCATTTTTCGTTCTGAGTCAAATGGAATCTCATCCAACCTAATCTCAAGCGACGCTAACTTCGCCGCATCCAAATTCGCCTTGCGTGCCAGCACATGCAGTGCGGCTTCTGTCGGGTCACCCAGCGCAGACCAAATACTGCCAGCCCCCGCAGCCTGGGTTTCCTGCAGCACCGAATTATTGCAGAGAACGGCGATTTCCAACAACCTTGCCAAATCTGGCAGTGCGCGAACTTGAATGGGTGACTCTGTATCCGATTGAACGATCTCGCCATGTGGTTGATAACCCGTGCCGGTTACTCCATAAAAGCGGCCTGCCTGATAAATCCGCTGAACAGTCATTCTGTTTTGGGTTAAGGTCCCCGTTTTATCTGAACAAATCACCGTCGCACATCCGAGCGTTTCGACAGACGGCAGTTTGCGTACGATCGCTTTTCTGCGAATCATGCGCTGGACGCCCAGCGCAAGTGCAATGGTGACAATGGCGGGCAACCCTTCCGGAATCGCTGCCACCGCAAGAGAGACGCCTGCGAGAAACATTTCCCCCAATTCATGCCCATGCAAATAACCGGTTACTACCACAACTACCGTGATCCCAAGGGAGATATAAACCAGGAGCTTGCCCAACTGATCAAGTCTTCTTTGCAAAGGCGTTTCCGTATCCTCCGATGAAGCAATCAGATCGGCGATCAACCCCATTTCAGTTTGCATGCCGGTCTCCACAACCAAAGCAACCGCTTTACCGCGCGTGACCATCGTGCCCATATACGCCAAGTTCCGGCGATCACCCAAGCTGACTTCTGCCTCGTCCAATTTTCCCGCATGCTTGGATACCGGCAGTGATTCGCCTGTGAGGGAACTTTCTTCCACTTCCAGACCTGACACCTGCACGAGCCGCATGTCGGCAGGCACCCGATCGCCAGCTTCCAGAAAAACAATGTCACCAGGCACCAGTTCACTGGCTTTAATGCTGACTTGCTGACCATCCCTCAAGACAGCAGCCATTGGCGCGGTCAATTGTTTTAATGACGCCAGAGACCGCTCTGCCCGCACTTCCTGCAAAAAGCCTAACACTCCATTCACGAAGATAATGGCGATGATCGTTATGGCATCTGTATATTCTCCGAGCAGCCCGGAAATTAACGTTGCCGCTAACAAAACCAATACCATAAAATCCTTAAACTGATTCAGAAAAAGAGTTAACCAAGAGACATGCTCTGCTACCAGCAGTTCATTTTTCCCATCGGTTGATTGTCTGCTTGATACATCTTCTTCAGTCAGCCCGGATGGCGACGTATTCAGTTGCTCTAGGCATTCATCGACGTCCATGGTATGCCAATTCGTCTTTTGCACCAAAAGCCACCCCTCATCACATGGTCAAGTCGTTCTCCCCCATTTGTATGAGAAGGCACGTCCAATCATTCCAAATGGGCGCAAAAAACCAACTGCTGCTTATAAAACTCAGGCATAAGGTTTAAGCTTTAGTACAAACTACTTCTGAGTTTTGAAACCAATTATCTTCTGAAAAGAGGTTATCCAAGTGAGGCATTTCGCAGCACATGAATTTTTGGAAACGCAAGAAGCACTGCGCTCCAAATCGGCAGAAATTGAACTGTTTGGAGTATTAATTCAAATGACTACTGATTCGCAGCTGCGCGATCTTTTGCAAAATCAGCAGCGCCGCACGATGTACGACTATCAACAAGGGCTATCGCTGTTGTCTGGTAGAGGGATTAACATGCAACAATCCCAGTCTCCTCAAATGAACGTATATCAAAACATACAGATTGGGATTCAGCAGCAGCCGCAGCCGATGACGCCAAATCCAACCACGTCGCTTATGTCGGATGCGTCCATCGCTAATCACGTCTTGTTTCTCCGCAAAGCAGGTTCAGTCTTCTCAATGGTTTGGGCTTCCGAATGTGCCGATCCGCAAGTTCGGACGTTTCATGTTGCCTGTGGAAACACCTGTCAGCAAATGGCCTATGAAATCTGGCAGTATTTAAATGCACGCGGGTACTATCAGCCGGCTGAATTATCCGATAAAACGATGGCCGTCATGCGGCAAGAGTTTGCTAGCCCGACACAATCCACCATGCCCTATTCACAGGTTCGCTAAGCTCAATAAAGGGAGGCCGCAAGGAAGGCCTCCCTTTACTATTGTCCAATTAATTTTTATTTGAAGCAGTTATAACTGATACTGTCAGTGCTTCCGTAAACACACCAGCAGCATCGATTTCCAATAAAGCAGATTTAATGTCATCCTCAAATCGAGATAATTGATCACCAAAAAAACGGCTCGAAGCAAAAGATGTGGAATACAGATTTCCTATAATTGAGTCTATGGTCCAAATATATGAATAGCTCGGTAAAAGACGTCTTTCAACATCTCTAAAATTAGTTCTCGCTACGATATGCTCAAACCTTTCTATTGGTGGAGTGTAAGTGCTGTTGCCCGCTCTTCTTTCTTCACCTAGCCAACTTTTCACTACCTCATTTAACTTTTGCTGCCAAAGCAACGGCTCCTGTGTGTCAAAATCATTGTCAACTCTATATCCATCCAATGAAATGACTTAGCAATAGTGACAAGACGAAAAGTCCCCGCGTCACTTGCCCGGTCTTCCGCCTTTCCTTGCAACCACCTAACATTACCTACCCTGTTTTCATTGGACAATCGATTTGCCTCAACAAGCATTTCCTGCTCCGTATCAATGCCAACAATTTCTTCCAACCAATCCGTAAATCTTGTGGCTAATTGACCAGTTCCGCACCCGAGATCAGGCATACGACCTGTTCCAT
>JAQBPP010000216.1 GCA_028287455.1 Bacilli bacterium
CTCATGACCATTATTCAAAGGATCATCCGCCGCTGGGCTCTCCTGCTTGTAGTTGCAGCTCCTTTGCATAGGTTATTTTAAAAAGTGATGAGTGTCCTGCACGGGCTGAAAGCGGATTTTCCTTCAGGCTCAATGTTGTTATTGTGTTTCTTTTTCCGAAAAGAATTTACAGTTGAAACACAATAACAAAAGTCACCTGCAGCAAAATCCGCTATCACTCCGTGCAGTTCATCGTCACTTTGAACAAATAAAACAAATGAAATGGATCTGCAAATCCAAAATGCTCATCCTCATTAATTCACAGCATCAATGCCGATTGGTATGCAATGCAACGCGTTTGATAGGCGATATCACGACCGATGACTTTTGCAAATGTATTTCCACCTCACTAGCTTTGATCCGATCAGGAAATGCATTTGCAACGAGAAGAGGGAGATGATATGGCCTACCGACCGCGTGTCAATGTATTTCAATTGACTTTCAGTATTACAAAAAAAAGAACTGGCATCCATTAGTTGGATACCAGTTCAGATTAAGTACTAATGTTATTGCTGCTGCTTTTGTTTCTCAACCCAATCCAGGATTGCGGTGAGTTTCGGGTCGTCTGCTTGGAGGCCGCCGCGCGCAGGCATTAAGCCTTTACCTTGCGTTACGAATGCTTCAAGTGCTTGACGATCCATTTGATTACCGATGCCAATAAGTGATGGCCCAATCTTACCTTTCAGGTCGGCGCCGTGGCAGGCTGCACAAGTCGCTTTAAAATCCGCATAACCAGGATCACTGGTGGCCACCAGTTTTGTTGCGGCACCGCCGGGTGCAGCGGGATTAATCGGCTGAGGTGCATTTGCTGAAGTCGCAGCAGGTGGATGCGCTTTTAATTCTTCCTGGTACATGCCGTTTGCTTCATATGTAGTCCAATACATCAGCAGCACAGAGAGCACCATTGCAGATGTAGCAACTGGGCGCTTGAACGGATGGCGAACCTTGCGCAGATCGAGCCATGGAGCTAGCAGGAGCAGTGCTGATGCCAGACCTGGGATTACCACGGTTCCCAACCAGATGACGTTTCCAGGGAAGTATTTTAAAAGTTGATAAAGAAATAAGAAATACCAGTCGGGAATCGGAATAAAGGAAGTATCCTGCGGGTTGGCGTATGGACCAAGATCTACCGGGTTAAAACGAACCCAGACCAGAAACGCGACCAGCAGCATTGCGCCTACAATCCACTCTTTGAGCAGAAAGTTAGGGAAAAAGGGTTCCGTTCCATGTGCCAGTTCTTTGTCCTGACGATAACGAGGTGTTCCCGGTATCCGATGATGTCCTGAATGATCAGCCATAGTGCTAAAACCCTCCTACAATGGACCTGCGATGCCCTGTTTACGAATCATAAGGAAGTGCAACCCAAGGAGAACCAAGAGAGCTGCAGGCAAGAAGAACACGTGGATCGCGAAAAACCGGGTAAGTGTCACTGCTCCCAATGTATCTCCGCCGACTAACAGCGTTCTTACATAAGGGCCAATGATTGGAACCGTATTAGCAATATTCGTACCCACTGCTGTAGCCCAATAAGCCTTTTGGTCCCAAGGCAGGAGATATCCTGTAAATCCAAATACCATGACGACCATGAAGATTAAAACGCCGACTACCCAGTTCAAATCGCGAGGCGCTTTGTACGAACCGGTGAAGAAGACGCGCAGCATGTGTAAGAACATCATGATGATGACTAATGAGGCGCCCCAGAAATGCATGCCCCGGACGACATTGCCAAGCAGCACTTCCTTCGTAATATACTGCACAGAGGTATAAGCGTTGTATAAATCTGGCACATAATACATGGCCAAAAACATACCTGATAAGATTTGGGTAACAACAATTAAAAAGGTAAGGCCGCCGAAACAATAAATAAATGCGGACATCTGGTTGGCCGGATTCACGTGAGCAGGCACGTCGTGATCCGCGACATCACGCCACAAAGGAGTGACATTCAACCGTTCGTCGATCCAATCGTAAGTCTTCTTAAACATCCATTACACCGTCCTCTGATGCTTCTTCGAACCGACCAACACCTGTCCTGTGCTGTCAACCTTCGTAAGGAAAATATCCAACGGACGCTGGGCAGGCGAGACAGGGGTTTGCACACCTGTCAAACTAAACTGTGAGCCATGACAAGGGCACTGAAACCAAATCCCGTTGCTAAACGCAGTAGGTTTCCCATCACTGCCTAATTGTTGGCTAACGGCGCAACCCAGGTGAGTGCAAATGTTTGACATCGCCAGATAAGTGCCATCCTGCTGCTTGATAATAAACGCAGTGTACGTGTTGTCCACTTGAATCCAACCATCTTTTTGCTTCAGTGTGAAATCCTTCGCTAAGGGATAACTCGTGTTGAACTCTGATTCCGTGCCTACCGTACTAAACGTTTCTGTAGTTCCCCGAGTCAGGGGATCAACTGCGAATGGGATCAATGGACCAACCGCAGCAACTGCCATGAACGCCCCTGTCCCTCCGAGCGCATAAGTCAGAAATTGCCGGCGCGTAAGACCTTTCTGTTTGTCTGTGTAACTCACACTTACGCCCACTTAAATAACCTCCCCACATCACTTGCAATCTCATTTCCTGCCGTTCTACCATTTCGCATTCACTATCAAGTATGAAAAGACTGGATATAATGCCGACTTCATCTTACAGGTCGTACGAAAAGGTGTCAAGAATGCAGACGAATCCGTCATGTCTTATTGTATCCTAACCAGAAAATTCTGGGGGAATCTAGAAGGAACTGTCATAAATTTGTAAAACTCCTTGTTAAAAAGCAGCTAACGTTTCCACATCTCCATGATATCCGCTACTAGTTGTTCGCGAATCAAATGGAGAATTTGCTTGCCCTTTTCACTGCTGGCCTGAGCAGGAGATCCGGCATACGCCTGAGGGTGCTGCTCTTCGAACTGCCCGGCATACCGAATCCGCGAAAAGCCGCTTGCAGATTGATCTTGAACGCCATCAAGCGCAACTGTTTGGGGAGCGATTGTCAAAAGCAGGCTGGCTTCATCTTCCCCGCCGTGGCCAATTCCAGGCGCAATCTGCATAATGCCGGCACGTACATCGATCCACCAGTTGGATATCAGCACAATCCAGCCCTCCTGAACCAACTTGTCACAAGCCAGACTAATCGCAGCCACATTGCCCCCGTTTCCGTTGATCAATACCGCGTACTTGGCGCCGCTTGCTCGAAAAGGCTGTACAGCATTATAAATCAGGGAGGCCAATAAGTCAGTTGGCAGATCGACAGTACCTGGAAAAACGGACTGCATCGAATGACCATAGGCGATTTCCGGCAAGATGAGGATGCGGCCTGTGAGCAACCCCTCAAGTTCAATGGCGATCCTGTTTGCAATAAACGTGTCAGTCATTAGCGGCAGGTGAGGACCATGCGCCTGAATGGAGCCAATCGGCAAGACTACCGTATCTAAATAAGGAGCCACTTCCTGGTATTGTGTATGGGACAAAGCACTTAGAATCAAGCTGTTTTCCTCCTGCGGACATGTTCTTTAGGATCATGTTACCATATCTTGCCGAAGGATGATTGAGGTATTTCCGCCCGGGCAAATTTACAAAAAAAAAGAATTGGGGGTTAGCCCAATTCCTCAATCTTCCGAAGTTCATCAACCAGGTTCCTAAATCGCCCTTGATCTCGATTGTCAAGCGCTTGATCGATCGCTTTCATGACGTGCTCCCTCTGGTACTCACGAATTGAATAATCCAGCATCATTTCTGCTTCCAAAGAAATCAGCGCGTCCGTAACTTCCCTTGGATCATCCAAAGGATTTTGCTCTAAAACGGATGCGTATTCCGGTGAGGTGTTCCTATCTTTGAAAAAGAGTCCAATATATATATCTTCATCACTATTGTTGTGGATATCCAAAAAGGCCTTCTCAACATCAGACGTGACGCGTTTATTCTTATAAAACTTAAACGGAGTCATTTGCACGCATTTAGTTGACATTAGAATTGTTTTGGGCAGGTTGCGGAAATTGTCGATAAAATGTACTTTTTCCAGCACGGCATCATTTGAGGCCAGGTATTGAAGCAACCACTCAGCTTCACGGTTTTGTAAGGAATAATGCTCTAAAAACCATTTTATAAATGTCTTCTTCTCCGTAACGTTAATGACCTCTCCCATTGCCGTTCCCCTCCTCTTCCAATGAACCGTTATGTTGAAATGTTGGGACGATTCTCGCGTGTTTGCCTGATTTATTGTATTCGACGATCCCGCGAAGATTTCCTTTTCTATCGCTATATTTTTATCCACTCTATTATGTAAAGATAATAATAAACTTTAGACAACATGTATAGTAGGAATTCGATGGAAATAAGGCCAAATCAAAAAAGGGACGATACAGGATCGCCCCTTTCCCTCCAAATCCGGATCCGATTAGTCGAATCCATTCACCATAGATCAGGTGAGTACCCCATCTGCTCCAGCGTTTTCGCAACGTTTTCAAACGCTTCTTCCCTAATTAACAAGTGTCTGTCGCCAATTCGTCCCCAGACTTCGCTTTTTATGCCTGGCAATTGAACTACTTCGTCAGCTACTTCTGGTGTTCTGCATTCCATCACTGCTGCTTTGTACAAAGTCACTTTGCCATACTCCTCCATCCACGTTTGCATCATGCGCCTTACATTAACGGGCATTAGACCACCGCTGGCACGATCCAGAAACTCAAACAAAGAACTGTCGGTCCACCCGACGCGAATGGCGCGCTGAGTGGTGGTTTTATTGATGCGATAGACCCTCATCATATCCACGCTGCGCAGATCGGCCATGTCTTCAAGATCTTTGCAGTAGACATCGACGCACTCCTTTGGCACAAGCACTTCAAAATTCGGTTGAATAAACAAGACTGGTTCTGTTTCTTTCTGAGTGTCAGGCTCAGCCTGCGCCCAGGATGCCGGGACGACAGACGAATCGTTCATGCGCACAACATGCACGCCAGTGGACAACGACCCATATTGCAGCAGCCCCAGGTGCACCAGCATGCCAATGATGCGACGTTCAAATAGTATATCTTCAGTGTCGAAGTAGTAAGACGCAAGATAAGGTTGAATCACCTTTTTCAACGAATCCACTGTCACCCAATTTCCTTCACACACCGTTTGGATGGATGCGATAATCAGGCTTAGCCGCGGAATCGGCCGGCGATACAGCAGTGCATAAGAATTGAGCAGATCAGCTTTGCGATCAACAAGTGATTGTTGCGCCCACTCTTTGCCTTCCTGCGTGATGCGAAGCACTCCCGCCTCGAGATCTTCCTGAATCAGCGCGCGCAGATAACAGTAATCGTATATAAACGCGAATCGGTCAGGATATTGATGAAACCTTCTTCCATACCCGAAGCGCCATCCCGTGCCGGACAGCGGCTCTTCCTGCAGTTCAGACAACTCCATCAACTTCTCGAATTGTTTTTTAAAAATTGTCCCGTCCACCGTGAGCTTTAAACCAGGACTTACGGCGCGCTGTAAAAAGGTGGAAATGTCGCGCAAAATCGATCCCGCTTCTTCCCGCCAGATCACCGGATCTTCACTCGAAAGTTCCACTTGCGATTTAACTGTTTCCGTCAGCGTTTGACGCATTTGCAGCCGAATTTCATCCGGAATTATATATTTATAAAGAGACTCCCGCGAACCGACCCGATAAATCCAGCCTTGCTGCATTAACTTGGATAAAATAGGCTTCTTAACAGGAAATCGTGCAGCAGCCCGTTTTGTAATGACGTCCACATCTTCCGCAGAAAGCTCATTGCGGGGATAAAGAGCAAGCTGCACCCATACATCGCGAACTGCTTCTTCCGACACCTGCCTATAAGCATCTGATACAAACGATCTGCGCCGGAACGTTTGCAAAATCGTGGAGATCAGATCATTCTTGCTGAATCTGGAGCACTCCAATTGATAATTGCTGGCGATATCCCGCAAGAGTAAGATATCAGTTTGCAGCAAGCAATCACCTAGACGCATACGTTCACCTTCTTTAACCATTCTGTTTCGGACACAATCTCATACGAGTACC
>JAQBPP010000251.1 GCA_028287455.1 Bacilli bacterium
CATCGCGACAAAGGATCGACCACATCATTCGTGCACAAGATTACTTTCGATTCCTCTAATAAAAAACGTTCGGTCAGTAGTAAGCCGCTTCCTTGAACATCATCAACGATGAACACCACTTGATTAAATAACATTCTGTCATCTCCCCTTACTCTGTAATTATTAATCAGTTTGAACCACATTTATTTAAAACCTGTTTTAATTTTAATCCATATTTAAATTGTACTCCTGATTTAGTTATGAATGTTTTAAAAAATTCGACAAAAATTTACAATAAGTAACAGTGTCCGAATTTATAAACCTACTGATTTAAATTAAATTCGACATAAAATTAACTGTTTTTGAGGAAAATTTCTGTAAAAATTTTATTAAAATTCTTGTTCAGTGAATGTCGAAGCCTTAATTAAATAAAAAGAAGATTTCTGATAATCGCCTTTTTCATAGTAAAAGTGACCAAGGGATTCATTGCATTTTTTATTCAACCACTTATTCCTGCTGTCCAAAGCGGATTTTCTGGCTTCCAGAAGAGCTTGTTGCTGTTCATCGTTTTTCTTCTCATGGCGTTTAATTTCGGCTATCAACAAATAAATATTGCATCGAATCGTGAAATTATAGGAGTTGCTCATTGCTTTATTCGCATACTCCAACGCTTTGGTCAGCCTGTCTTGCTCAAAAAAGATTTGTGCCAGCGCCAACTCGACATCAGCTGTCAAGCGTCCAGATGGTACCTGAACCACTTGCATACACTTTGCAAAACTTTCGATCGCTTCTTGCAAAAGACCCCGTTTATGAGCGATTCGCCCCAAATTATAATAAACCAGGTTTAAAAGACCACATTCTCCTTTGAAGATTAACAATTGTTCAGTGGCCATTAACTCATTGTACGCGTCTGATGTATATTCAAATAATTGATCAATGGTGGACTTAACAATTTTTGCCTTGCAAAGTTCAATCCAACGGCCTTTATTAACTAAATGCTGCTTCGCCTCATGGAGATGTTTGTAAGATGTTAAACAGTCCCGACGCTCGGCGACACATCTGGCATACAGAATCAAAAAATGCGGCATATAGAGCAAAGGTAATGACTGTTTGATTTCTTTTAACTGCTCTAAACAATTGAAGGCATGTTCATGCCATCCTTCATCTATGAGATAAGCTGCTTTTATAAACAGATAAAGCGCATTTACCTTTGGCAATCCATCAACTGGCAGCCATTTTTCTTCAAATTGTGTTAATCGGTCTTGTGCTTGTTGATGATTTCCTTCCTCAAGTTCTATTTGTGTTGTGAACAGTTCAATCATTTGTTTCGCTGTGGAATGGTTCACCACTGAATCGGTACCCTGTAGAAGGTGCAACTGTTCCATTGCTTCCTCTAATCGCATTTCACAGATGGAGTGCTCGATCTTTTCCATCCACTCCCCAAGCAGTTTGTCATCTTCCTTCATTTCATTATCCATTAGATCGTCAATCGAGGTGTTTAGTCGTTCAGCAAGCAGTTTGACTATTTCCATTTTTGGGCTGAGTTTTTCAGTTTCTATCAGACTAATTGTTGACGCTGAAGTAATTGCTGCTGCGACTTCGGATTGGGTCAGTCCAAGTTCCTTTCGTCTGCGTCTAATCTTTCGACCAATCCCCAAGTTTGTTCCCCCAGTTCTTTTTGTCACTATTTTACAATTCTCTTCGATGTAAAAGAAAGACTGAGATTTGTTTGCTGTCTAAACGCACACAAAAAGGGCTGCCTACAGTAAAATTTCCTTTACTGAAGGCAACCCCTTAGAATGTTGTGCCAGATCGAATTATTCTTGAGATTCTTCTTGTTCCTGTTCCTGTTGTTCTACTTCCGCATCCAATTCTTCATCTTCTGCAGAGATCACTTTGGCAACTGTAGTTACTTCTTCGTCATCACCGTGCAGCGCAATCAATTTAACCCCTTGTGTGATACGGCTTTGTTCGGAGATATCCTTCACGTGCAGTCGAATGACGACGCCAGTATTGGTGATCACCATCAACCCTTCATCAGGGTCAACCACCTTGAGTGCGATCACATACCCGTTTTTATTGCCTTCACTGATATTCATCGTTTTGATGCCTTTTCCGCCGCGAGATTGATAACGGTAACTATCAATCATGGTACGTTTGCCATACCCTTTGTTTGTCACCACTAGCACTTCTGCATTTTCTCTGACAACATCGGCATCAATGACTATATCATTTTTCCGCAGGTTAATGCCTTTGACTCCTGATGCAGCACGTCCCATTGCACGCACTTCACTTTCAGGAAATCTGATGCTCATGCCCATCCGGGTTCCCATGATGATTTCCTGTTTGCCATCCGTGAGTTGCACTGCAATCAATTCATCATCCGGGCGGATTTTTACCGCGACTAAACCGCCTTTACGGATATTGACATAATCGGTCAGCACTGTCTTTTTAACAATTCCCTGACGCGTAATCATAAACAGATAATGACCATCATCAAATTCCTCAATTGGAATAACCGCCTGCACTTGTTCGCCTTGCTCAATGTTGAGCAAATTAATGATTGGCGTTCCTTTGGCAGCTCGTCCATATTCAGGAACCTCGTACGCTTTTAAGCGGTAGACCTTGCCTTTATTCGTAAAGAAGAGCAGATGATGGTGGGAGTTGGTGGTGTACATTTGTTGGACAAAGTCTTCTTCCTTTGTACCCATGGCCGTAACACCCCGGCCGCCCCTCCTCTGACTGCGATAGGTGGAGACAGGCAGCCGTTTAATATAGCCCTCATGCGTGATTGTTATCACTACTTCTTTAGCCTCAATTAAATCTTCTTCGGAAATTTCACCTTCGGCAATTGCGATTTGAGTGCGCCTGTCATCGCCATATTTCTCGCGAATTTCGGTTAACTCATCCCGAATGACGCCAAGCAGCTTCAGTTCATCAGCCAAAATCGACTGCAATTCCTTAATCAGCTCCATTAATTCATTGTATTCGTTTTGCAGTTTGTCACGTTCTAATCCGGTCAACCGCTGTAATCTCATATCTAAGATGGCTTGTGCCTGTTCGTGTGACAAAGAAAAATTGAGCATTAATCCATCCCGCGCTTCCTCAACAGTGGCAGAAGCACGAATTAAAGCGATCACTTCTTCAATATGGTCAAGTGCGATCAACAAACCTTCCAGGATATGAGCGCGCGCCTCCGCTTTGCGCAGATCAAACTCAGTTCTGCGGCGGATGACTTCCTTTTGATGTTTTAAATAAACGGACAGCGCATCTCGCAAGGTTAAAATTTTTGGTTGGCCATCGACCAAAGCCAGCATATTGATGCCTAACGACTTTTGCAGCTCTGTATATTTAAACAAGTTGTTCAAAACGACTTGTGGCCTGACATCCCGCCTGAGCTCAATGACCACCCGCATTCCGGTCCGATCGGATTCATCACGCAAATCCGTTATGCCATCGACTCTTTTATCACGAACAAGCTCCGCGATCTTCTCTACCAACCGTGCTTTGTTTACCTGGTAAGGAATTTCTGTCACAATAATTGCTGACTTGCCGCCTTTTAATTCTTCAATGTGCGTAGTTGCGCGGATGGTAATGGAACCGTGACCCGTTTCGTAGGCCTGCCTGATCCCCTGGCGGCCAATAATACTGCCATAGGTAGGGAAATCCGGACCTTTCACCACAGTCATCAGGTCACTTACTGTCGCCTCCGAATTATCCATTAATAACAGGATTCCGTCGATTATCTCCCGCAAGTTGTGAGGAGGTATATTCGTTGCCATCGCCACAGCGATTCCATACGAACCATTCACCAGTAAATTCGGATAACGTGACGGAAGAACCAACGGTTCTTTTTCACTACCATCGTAGTTGTCGCCAAAATTGACAGTTTCTTTATTAATATCCCGCAAGAGTTCCATCGCAATGTGCGACATTCTTGCTTCGGTGTACCTCATCGCAGCAGCTGAATCCCCATCAACTGATCCGAAATTTCCGTGCCCATCGACCAAAGGATACCGCGTGGAAAAATCCTGCGCCATTCTTACCAATGCATCATAAACGGATGCATCTCCATGAGGATGATATTTCGCCAGCACGTCACCGACTACGCGTGCAGACTTCTTGTGTGGCTTGTCTGATGTCATGCCCACTTCATACATCGCAAATAAAATGCGGCGGTGCACAGGTTTTAAACCGTCCCTGGCGTCCGGTATCGCACGGCTGACATTGATGCTCATTGCATAGTCAATAAAGGATTCTCGCAACTCTTGAGAAATATCTCGTTCTAATGTGTGATCTATATTTGCCATTGATTAACCCCCCACATACGGGACAGCGATTTTATAACAAGCCTGTTTAATCTTGTGAATCATTCAGCGCCTTGGTCATTTGCTGCCAAACAGGTCCGCTGGCAGCAATTCCCCCTTCAATTCGCTCAAGCGCAATCTTCACTTGCAGGCTAACTTCAAATTCCGGATCATTTTGTGCTTCTTTTAAAGCCTCTATTGCAGTGTCATCCCCGACTTCGTATAAAAACCGGGCCGCACGCCAGCGCACCAGCTTACTGGAATCTTTTAATGCTTGTGCCATGGGTTCGATCGCCCTGGGATCTCCCAGATCAGACAAACAGTCTCCTGCAGCACGCCTTACTGCTACGGATGGGTCCTTTAACGCCTCAAAAAGATG
>JAQBPP010000030.1 GCA_028287455.1 Bacilli bacterium
ACTTTCGGTTGTGTCACTACTTTTTTCCATTCCACGTTATCCCCCCTAACCCCAATGAACTTCAATGGCAGATGGAGAAATCTGAAAATCTGTCGACAGTTTGCTGCCGATATCCCGTCCGATTTTAATCTGTTCGGCCGTTTCACTCCCTTCAGAAACAGCAGATGCACCCGCAGGAGAGTTGCCTGAACTCTGTCCAATTTGAACCTTAGCAACAGGGCTGATCGGTTGGACCGGGGTCACAGAATTCGTACTAGCTTGTTTATATGAAGGGCTCACAGAGCTGTTTTGGACTGCTCGCGTCGCCACATATAACCGAATGGATTGTAATTTGGGCTGCTGCTGTGAGTCCCCGCCGGAGTTTGCATTCGGCAGCAGCAGGTTTACTTCTACACTGGACACAGTGACTGGATATAACGATTGAACTTCTTGAGTGATGTACGATTGCAGCTGCTTTTTCCACTCCAATTCACTCATTCCTTGTGTTCGCTGACTGATTTGCGCAGCGTTTTGGGCAATGGCATCCATCGAGGCGGACTGTGGAATCCCACCTGCCTGCAGAATGTCGTTAAATGAAATTTTGCCGTGCAGGATCGAAAGTACAGGAGCAAGCATTGCCAGCAGGATTACCAGCCCTGTTGCCATTTTAAATACACGGGCAAATCGTTCACTCGGCAGCAATAAGTCAAGAAAAATCGCAAACAACAGCAGTAAAATAATGCCTTTCAGCCAATTGCTTAACTCTGCCATTTCCGCTGCTTCACCTCACCATCGTGGTTAAATTTCCGGCTGCAATCAGAATGGTGATAGCAAGAAAGAACATCATGCCCACCGTGGCGAGCGCTGCGAACACCAGAACCAAACATTTGCCCATAATTGACAGCGAGTTGATGACCGGCGTGTCCCCAAGCGGCTGCAGCATGGCGGCGGATAAATGATAAATGAGCGCTAAAGAGATGATTTTGATCGCCGGAAATGCGCAAATCAACAGCAGAACAAGGACTCCTGCCAGGCCAACCGCATTTTTTACCAATAACGAAGCACCCATTACTGTATCTGCGGCATCCGAAAACATCTTGCCTACGACCGGTATAAACGTCGAGGACACATACTTTGCAGTGCGCAAGGTCACCCCATCGACCACAGCTCCAGCTGCCCCTTTGACCGAAACTACTCCAAGAAAAACCGATAGAAACACACCGAGGAGAGCAATTGCACAGTTTCTTAAAAAGTTGGCTAAGCGCGTCACCTGGTATTTATCAGACAAGACAGAAACAATCTCCAACACGGCCGAGAAGAACAACAGCGGAAAGATCAGCGTTCCAACCAATTCGCTTACCGCGTTAATGGTGAATAAGATCAAAGGGTGCATCATGGCCACTGAAGATACAGAACCTGTCGATGCCAAAAGCGCCAAAAGCAAGGGGATCGTTGCCATCATGAAATCCACCATCGATTGAATCGCGTCTTTGGCATACCCGGTGGCGGTGGTAAATGAATTGATCGCAAGTACAATTAACACCAGATAGGATACCGCAAACGCTACTTTGGAAACGGTAGTCTGTTCAAGCGCAGATTTCATGTTTTCCAGAATCGCCGCAAACACCGCTAACAAAATGATCGTGGCAAGCAATTTCGAATTCTTCACAATCTCGTCAAACAGATAGCGAAGCAGGCCTGTCAGCACACCTTGCAGTGTAAAATTTCCTGATCGCAATGTATCCAGCACGCTGCTGCTGCCAGACGGCAGGTATCCGCTGTATTGCCTGCTGAGTTGATCCCAGGAATTGTCCAGTTGTGAAGTATCGACAAATTGGGAGACATCCGGCGGTATTGCAGAACCGCCACCGGCCTGAGACTGGGTTTGATTTTGACTGGCTGTGCTTGAGGCATTAGTAGGCAGCGACAGGTTGTTCGTTTGATCCGCGAACGCTTGACCTGGAGAGCTAAACCCAAACCATGCGCAAAAACAGAGGCAGATGAGCCCGGCCAAAATCAGTTGCCTTCGTTTCATGTCAGTCTCCTTTCACTGGATCAGTCCTGGTCGGAGATTAAGGAAGTACTTGCAGGATGGTTTGCAAAATCGCTTGGATGATGGGAACTGCGAGCACCAGGATCAACACTTTGCCTGCCAGTTCAACTTTCTGTGCAATCGAGTCTTCACCGGCGTCCCGCACAATTGAAGCACCAAATTCCGCGATGTACGCGATGCCGATGATTTTCAGAATGGTGCTGAGAAAGACCGGATTGACATGAGCTTGCTCTGCTAGTTGCTGCAGGATGGCAAAGACTGCTGAAATCTTGTCCAGCAAAAACAGGAAAATAAAAATCCCTACCAAAACAGACAATAAAAACGCTATCTGTGGAGATTTCGGCTTCACTACCAGTGTAAGGGTGGCTCCAATCAGCCCAAGACCTACGATCTGCAAGATCTCCATGGACATCCTCCCCGTTAATGAATGAGGAAGACTTGTCGAATCTCCGCGAACAGTTCCCCCACTTTGTTTACAATAATGAACAGGATGATGATGACACCTGCCAGCGTTGTCCAGTTCGCAAATTCATCTTTGTCGACCGATTTGAAAATAGCGGAGATGGCGGCCACGAGTACGCCTATGCCAGCCACTTGGAACACGATATCGATACTGTCTGAGCCGATCAACCCGGCCGTCCTCCTTTCCAGAGCCAATCAATAGAGTAAAACCACAATGAGTGCACCAAGCAGAGGGCCCAGGTAATTCCACATTTTCTCCAGACGGGTTCGATCTTCGGCCGCGCGTTGCTCCAATTGATGAAGATTGCTACTTGCAAGTTTCAGGTGTTTAAGTTGATCTTTGCGATCAGAAATGCCCAAAGTGGCAGCTAGCAAACAAATCACTTCCCGATCCTCTTTGGTCAAATACAGCTGTTGGTCGAATTTGGTAAAAGCGGTTTTGAATATCTCGTCCACCGCCCTGCTGGATTCGGCTAATTCGGACCCGACAAACGCGCACAATCCGGCGACCGGACCGTTGATGCGGCTAGCTATACGTACGAATGCAACAGGCAGCGGCGTTTGCGCGTATTCTATTTCGGTTTCCAGTCCTTGCAGCGCCAGGCGAAGCTGCTGTAATTGCCTGGGCCTTTCCCGGTAATACCGGGCACGAATCAAGCCGTAGCCTGTACAAGCAAGAAACAGGCAAATGCTTCCGAACAACTTCAACATGGAATTTCTTCACTTACCTTGCGCAGATTTCGTCCATGTTCATCCCAGATCCCCTCCAGCGTACATGGGCCGCGCCTGCGTGACAGTAAGAGATAACGTTGAAACACGCGCTGCTGCATTAAATCCTGCATGACCGGACGTTTGGCCAGATCGGACATCCCGCTTCCATGAACTGTCGCGAGCACTGTTACTCCCGAGTGAACGGCCTCCAGCAGAGCGTCGCGGTCTTGTGCCCGTCCGATTTCATCTGTCACGATTACATCGGGTGCCATGGAACGAATCATCATCATCAAACCTTCTGCCTTGGGACATCCGTCCAGCACATCCGTATGAGTGCCTACATCCAGCTGGGGCACGCCTAAATAAGAGCCTGCCAGTTCGGATCTTTCATCCACAAGTGACACGTTTAAATGTTTAATTTTCGGATGCATCGTTCCATTGGACCACTGTCTCGCCAAATCCCGAAGCATCGTCGTTTTTCCGCATCCCGGCGGAGAAATGATCAGGGTGCTTAAGGGCCGCAGCCGCACAGGATCAAATAAAAAGGGTTTGATCGACAACGCCACATTAGGTACAGAACGAGCAATGCGGATATTCAGGAAGCGAATATCCTTCATATTTTCGACAGCACCCCGCTGATCCAGCACCACACGTCCAGCGACGCCGATGCGATGACCTCCTTTAACAGTCAAAAATCCTCTGCGCAACTCTTCCTCCACTGCATACAATGAAGATTGGGTAGCTATTTGCAGCACATACCGGATATCCTGCTCACTTACCTTATAACTGACTGGGATTTCTGATTTGAACTGTCCACTGGGATGCAAATAAAGCGAAATGCCGCGCGCGACAATTTGAAGCGGCAAGTCTACACGCACACGAAATTCTTCCAGTTCCAGGCAAAAGGCAAGTGGAAGAGTCTGAATCGCTTGTTTCCATGCAGGCGGGAGTAAATAGTCGTAGGAATAATGAGCGTCTGACATACGGGTCCACCTCCTCGTCCACCTAACTCCATACATATGGGACAACATCTCCAAGTAGACCAAGCTGTGGAAAAAATGTCGGTATATCAACGAATGTAGGCTGCCATCGTGTCAAAATCCTCTGACCGTGCATCTTATGCTAAAGAAGGGAGAGATCCAGAAATGCCACCCAGAAACGGTACACAGGCACGTACATCCAGTCCCTCTCTGACTACCTGGCTCGTAGTTTTTTTAATCATTTTCCTGCTAGTGATGGTACTGGTATTCTCACAGTACAGAAAACTCATCTCGTCAGGCCCCGGGGGACTGCAGCGGCTGCTCACCGGTAATGAACAGGTCTCATCCGAGTCCTCGTCTTCACCTTTTGCGCAGCAGGTAGTACCGTATGGTCATCCCTCTTTTCCCCAGTCGCAATGGATGCAACGACCAAAACCTGCACCACGCAATTTAACCCCAAACCCAATGGAGCACCAGGGCACGCTAAAGCCGATTCAAGGTTATGGGTTTACACTCGCCGACCAGATCATGGTTCGCGCATAAAACGAGCACAAAAAAGCCGCCCTTCTTGCCCAAAGGCGGCTTTTTTGTCCAGCTGTCCTGCTTGGTGGTGAGACTTATTATTCTCCGTCCAGCGCTGTCAAAGCAGGCGCATCGTCATTGACCAGAATCGTTTCATTGCACTCTGGACAAAGCACTTCCACAATATCATCGTCTGCAAAAAAGTCCTGATCCACATACACAGTCTCATTACAATTCGGGCAATGCATTTCCACATAGCCCAGCTCTTCCAAATCATCCTCTAAGTCCTGAGCGACGTAATCGTCTGTCTCATTGTCTTCTTCATAAAAATCAGTCTCGAGG
>JAQBPP010000280.1 GCA_028287455.1 Bacilli bacterium
CCCTCTGACCTGTTTCCCGATCCGCTGGCAGCCGCCCGCGAATTGAAGCAATTGATCTGGGATCTATTCCACATCCGCTGCCGCGTCGGATTGGCCGAGAATAAATGGATGGCAAAAATGACGAACAAAGCTGCCAAAAAACATCCGGACGGCGTGGTGTGGTGGAAGACTGAAGATGTGGAGGCTAAACTGCACCCGCTGTCCGTCTTTGATATGTGGGGCCTCAACCGCCGGGCCGATGCGCTTTACCACACATTTGGTGCCGAAACGATCGGCGATGTGGCGAAAATTCCGGAAGAAAAGCTCAGGAAGAAATTCGGCGTGTGGGGCACGGTGATCGCGCGCTGGAGCCGGGGACAGGATGACTCCCCGCTCAATCCGGGCGCATACGACAGCGCGCATAAAGGATTTTCCCACCGCACGACGCTGCCCCGTGATTTTTATCAACGCGAAGAGATTGCTGTAGTGATGCTGGAGTTGCTCGACGAGGTATGCCGAAGGGTGCGGACTGCCGGGCAAACAGGCAGACGAATCGGGCTGGGTTTAACGTATGCAGGGTTTACAGGAGGTTTTTACAAAGGGAAGACGTTAGACTTCTATACCCACGAGGCCCATGATCTCTACCCTGTTCTGCTTTTTCTGCTGGATCGCTGGTGGCAGGGCGAGGGGGTGCGGGCGGTCAGCGTGTCACTGGATCTGCTGCAGCCTGCTGCGGGCTCGCTGCAGTTGTCCCTGCTCAGCGATCGGGTGCAGCAGGAACAGCTGTCCCAGGTGGTCGACGACATCCGCCTCAAGTTCGGCGAGACCAGCATCATGCGGGCGGTCAGCCTGGGCCGCGCCGGTCAATTGCTTGACCGCAGCAAAAAGATCGGTGGACATTACATGTAAAGAGGGGCGAGGGGCAGATGCGAATCATAGATGGAAATATCTTCGAGGCGATGCGGCTCGTCTTACCGGAGCACCGGGAATTGATGGATCGAATGAAGCGAGAGTCCGGTAAAAAAGAACAGCCGCTGCTCGCCCAAGACGAACTGGAGGAGATGCAATACCTGCTGTCTGAAGCGCTGGAAGGTCAAGTCCCACTAAGGGCGACGCTTTTTCACCCGTACGGGCATCAAATCGTCACCGGCATCCCGTTCGTATCAGCCGGGCAGCTGTTTCTGCAAACAGCGGACGGCAAGCGGTCAATTCCCTTTGATCAATTGATTAGGCTGGCATATCCGGTCGATTATGACTGATTATAATCCGAATAGAGCACGTGACGAACCACAAGCTGACCGTGTATGCAGGCCAGCTTGTGGTGGTTTTTGCAGTGATCCTGTATCAGTCTACCAGCGACTCGAGCATTAAGCTGGAGTGGTTGAGCTTGAGGCTCCGGTTTGGTTGCCTGAGTTAGGTTTCTTAAGTGGCCTAGTTTGGCCTGGCTGGCCATGCTGCAGTTTGCCAAAAGCCCCTTTGCGCTCGACCATCTGTTTGACGTCAGCTGCGATGTTTGCAGATTTTTGGTCGGCCTGGGCTTGAGTCAGTTTACCCGCTTGTACTGCGCTCGCCAATTGCTGCTGCATATCACTGACGAGCAAATCAATCACTTTTTGCTCATCGACCTTTTGGGCAACTGCGATATCAGCCAACGATTGACCTGCTTTCAGGTCTTTCTGCAGGGTGGGGGCGTCAATGTTCAGCAAGGCTAACAGCGCAGAATTATTGGCAAGCTCACCCTTCTCCAGTGGCCCTTCTTTGCCAAAAGCCCCTTTGCGCTCGACCATCTGTTTCACTTGATCGGCGATGTTCGCAGATTTTTGATCAGCCTGGGCCTGCGTGATTTTGCCAGCTTGTACTGCGCTCGCCAGCTTCTGCTTGAAGTCAGCCACCAGCAGATCAATCACTTGCTGCTCATCGACCTTTTGGGCCGCGGCGATATCCGCTAACGATTGGCCTGCTTTCAGGTCATTTTTCAAGGTCGCAGCGTCAAGATGCAGCAAGGCAAGCAACTGGGAGTTGCTTGTAAAATCAAAACCGGCTCCCTCACCGCGAGCCCCCTTTTGATCAAAATGCGATCCTTTGGCGTGTTGTCCCGAGGTTTGGGAAGACGACCCTGAAGCAGCAAATACGCTGCCAGCGCCAGCGATCAGTAGAGCAGACACACTGACTGCTGTCCAAACTTTTGTTTTCGTTTGCATCATGTACACCTGTCCTTTCACTATGGGATGGATGCTGTACATACAGTATCCATCCCAATTATTAGAAAGGAGTTAGAAATCTTTGTCCAATCATTGAACAATGTGGAACACCAATCGTGGCAAGCGGCCATCAGTGCGATCAGTTCAGTGTTCGCTACCGGGTGTCCACCTCAATATGACCGGTTGCAGTATGGAGATTGACTTGATACTCACCGCTGCCTATGCTGGCTGATCCATGTCTAACACCTGATTCCTGTTGAAGCGACCAAGGCAGCGAGCCGCTAATACTGCCGAAATGTGACTGCGCGGTAAAAGATGCCGAGGAATTGCCGGGAACTGTAAGCAAAATCGCACCGGTGGTGCAACCCAGGTCATAATTGCCACCGATCGGGCCCGTCAGATTTCCGTCGACTGTTCCGGTTGTTGCATCCACATGAACATCTTTGGCCGCATCGCGAAAAGACACATGCCCCGTTGTAGTTTTTACATCCAGATTATCGCCGATTTGGACAGCCTGCACCACTCCGGTGGTCGCGCTTAAAGTCGCGGTTCCCTGAACATCTTCCACGTCCATTTGACCCGTAGTGGTATGGACCGCGGCGTTACCTGCGATATGCCGAACAGTGACTGCCCCGGTATTGGACTCTACATCCACTTCGGCAAGATTGCTTAATTCGATGCTTCCCACCGTGGATTGCACTTGAGTCTTCAATTTGCCAGGCACCTGCAGCACCAAATCCACTGCTGGAGAACCAAGCGCCCACCCTATGCCGCTGCCATGATTGACAACCACAATGCTCGTTTGCTTTCCGTTTGTAATCTGAACATCCAACAGCGCCGCTCGGTTTTGTGCTTCCGCCGCATCTGCACGGTTTCTGAGCGTCTGAAAACACAACTGCAGCACCTTCGCCTGGTACCTGGCGACTAGCAGCCGAAACGCTTCTCGATCCCCTTTGACCGCAGACTGGATCAAATCTTGTTCCTGTTCCAGAATGATTCAGCTCCCCACCGTGTGCTCAACTATATAGACGATACTAACAGCAAACCTGACTTCAACTAATAGAAAAAATGCTATAAATCGTCTGGAATGAATCATCTGGCAGATGCTCACGCTAATGAACGGAGGCGAGCTGCCTGCATGAACAGTTTAAATCGCGCGCCAGGAGCACCAGAACGACCATTTGTCATCCACGCAGTGCCTTTTTTATTGTCAATCGAGTATAAAAGTAGTAGCCTACCAAAAGGGAGGAATGCACGTTGGAAGACCATCAAATCTCTGCACGTGAGTTTGTCGATAAATACCAAAATGGCGAACTCGATCGCAGTCAAATTATCGATGTGCGTGAACCGTGGGAATGGGAGCTCTATCACCTGGATGCTGCTTCCTTAATTCCAATGAATTCCATACCGGAGCAGCTGCAGGCCATTGAACAAGATAAAGATGCTTATATCGTTTGCGCACATGGGATTCGCAGTCTGCATGTCACCAATTATTTATTATCACAAGGTTTGCAGCACATCATCAATGTCGAGGGCGGCATGGCAGAAATCCACTACCTGCTGAACCATCCTGATGACTTTTAATCTGTTGACGTTTCATAGCCAATGATATCATGTGAAAAATACTGTACCGATTCAGGTTGTGCCAACTGCTTTTCGTATGGATCTCCGCGCGTGATACCAGGAGTTTGAATGGAATATATTTAGAATTGATATAAAAATAGGGACTTATTTGCGTCCGAAAATTATCCTGGATTGTTTTTTCAAAAAAAATCGGCATGATCCTTGGAGAGATCATGCCATCAATATATATAAAGGAGATCAAATGTTACAAGTAAAGAGTACAGGTTGCGAATTTGTGAAGTTTAACCAGTGCAAAAACGTTCGGTTGCAGCGAGTCTGAGGACGGCTGCAACCCTTTTGCTTTGTCACTTCGGATACAGTGTTTGTAGATTGGAATTGATATATATCTTTGTAGCTTAACGATTGAACTTGCCTTAAACATACGCAGGTGGTGCTTGAAACACAAACTCAGTGCTTGACAATGTGGTGAGAACTTGTCCAGTTACTTGACTAATAAGTTGCAAGGTATACCCGTAAGCTCCTGCTGCATTAAAGGTAACTTGAAAATTAGCACAGGCATTCATTAAAGGAAATACTGGAGAGGGTCCAGCTTGTCCGCTTGCATTAAAATTAATCCGCTGGGGTTGTCCCTCTGGCGGGATAAAAAACAGAGCAAATTGGTTAGCTTGAGATGGGTTTGATAAGGTAGCCAAGCCAGTTACTGGTTCGCCTACATGTCCGTCTGTTGTTGCACAAACTTGAAATGACTGTGGAACACCAACATTGACTATAGCCGGTAACGTGGTTGTGACGGATACAGCCATACTATCACCCCCATTCGAATAGCATTTTGTTCGCGGAAGATCGGTTGATTGTTCAACTGTGCAGCATGATTGGGGAAAGGGATTGGGTGCTTTATGAGGGTAAGGTGGTGGAGGACATATATTATAGATGAAATAAAAAAGTCCAGTTTTTGGTCTGGACTTAAACTACTGCAGGATTCTTATTGGTTTTCAAACGTTTTTCCAAATATGTGAGATATTTGGATAGCTCGATATAGGCTGACTCACGCACTTGAGGAGAAGGAGAATCAAGTTGATCTAAGTATGTACGAAAGCTATTCATCTCAGCCTTGTCAAACACCGTCTCGGCAATTTGCAACAACTTGTCCCGTTCGGTAGCCGACATAAAACTCTCTCCCTTGTAAATTCTATTAGATTTTTGATTTTTACTTTAACACTGGACGTCCGAATAAACAACCCATAAAATGTGAAAGTTACCTTACAACTAAATCGTTCGCTTTCTCGGTGTTCGGAAATTCAACGGTGTTATCTTGATTATTGGATTTAGGAATTTGATCACCGTACTCACTTATAATAGACTTGGTTTGCACAAGCAACCTATTCTGTAAGTGACTTGCTAATCCTGATTCTTCTCCCTTGGATTCCATGCGGCTAATCAAGAAACTGTTGCCGCTCAACCCTGCAATGACGGCAATAACCATCTGATGGTTCCAATCCAGTTCGGTCGCCAATGTAACAACAGCAACATACGACGTAACAACTCCAATTAAATACCTATAAAACCGATAGGGAACTTTTGGCACTCTCCCCCACAATTCCTCTGGTATTTCATGAAATCGCGGGTGCTTGATAATATTTACCGCTTCAATAGCGATCCGTGTTTCTGCAGCGACAACCCCACTAATTATCACCGTAATGAAAACACTATGCGAAAGAAATTGCCAAAGATTATCCCAGTAATCACGCAACAGAATAAGCCAATACAAGAAATCACCGCCCGCAACCACTTCTCCGCCTAAGTAAATTTTATGTACAGGCTAGTAAATTTTGTCATTTTTGAATCTTTCTAGTCTCAATTTTAAAGTTTCTAACAATACAGAACTTGCTTCAAAGTAAATCTGGGCCTCTTCAGCTTTTGTGGTCTTTGCTAATTTTTCATCCCACTCTATCAAAGCCTTTTTTTCATGTGGATAGAAAAAATCACTGAAGGACTCAAGGTATTTTGTAAACATATTAGCCACCTCTCGATAAACCATATTCCCCTTCTATTGCAATAGAACTAGCTTTTCCAATGAATTATGCAGATAAACAAAAAGCCCCTTCCGAAGACGGGCAGTG
>JAQBPP010000326.1 GCA_028287455.1 Bacilli bacterium
GGCGGGGAGGTATAATTCATGTCGATGGCCGAGGGAGTTTCTTTTAATTTCGCCACAGTCGAGGGCTTAAGCAACAAATTTGGCGAACCCACTTGGGTCAAAGAGCTTCGTCTGGCTGCATTTCAGGCGTTTGAAACACTGCCCTTGCCTGCAAAAGATGAAGCATGGCGAAACCTTCGTTTGCGTGGATTCTCATTTGCCGATCTCATTCCGCATACGGAGACAACAGGCGTTCCAGAGCCGGTCAAGCACCGCATCGACGCTGCTGCCGCGGGCACCCTGGTTCAACGCAACAGCCTGGTGGTGGACACGCACCTTTCTCCTGAATTAAAGGAAAAAGGGGTTATCTTGACGTCGCTTGAACATGCACTGGTTCAATATCCGGAGTTAGTCAGGCCCTACCTGTCCAAGCTGTATCCAGTGAACGAAAGTAAATTTGCAGCACTTCATTATGCTCTGATGAGCGGAGGTGCGTTCCTTTATATACCAGCGAATTTGGAAGTCAAAGAGATTTTTCAACTGTTCACGTTTATAGATGCACGCAATGCGGGAACGTTTAATCATACGTTGATTGTGGCAGACAAGTTTTCCAAAGTTACGATCATCGACTATGAAAGCTCCTCTGGTGACACTGGACAAAGCATTCGCAGCGGTTCAGTAGAAGTGGTGGCGCTTGATGGGGCACAGGTTACTTACGTGTCTTTGCAAAACTTTGAACAAGATGTGCAAAACTTCAATGTTCGCAGAGCGCAAGTAGGGCGTGAAGCGGATGTCAAATGGATCGTAAGCGAATTGGGCGCGAAATTGTCCCGTTCAGAAAGCACTTCGTATATTGATGGCGACGCGGGCAATTCAGACGCAGTTGTCGTATTTTTTGCTTCAGGTGAGCAGGTGCATGACGTCACAGCGGCCATGGTGCATGCCAGTAAGCACGGCTCATCCGACATTGCAGCCAAGGGTGTCATGACCGATTCAGCCAGAACGATTTGGCGCGGCATGGGCCACATCAAACATGGGGCTGTCGGTTCCAAAACATTTCAGCGCGAAAACAGCCTGATTTTGTCTCGTGACGCGCATGGTGATGCGATCCCGGGCTTGTTGATCCAGGAGACCAATGTCGCCGGTGCCGGCCACGCTGCAACAGTGGGAAAAATTGATGAACTGCATTTGTTTTACTTAATGAGTCGCGGAATTTCAGAAGCAACTGCAATGCAGATGATCGTGGAAGGCTTTTTCTCCGGTGTGCTGGAACGAATTCCGTTTGAGGCAATTCGTACTGAAGTTCAACACATTATTAATCGTAAATTGGGGCTGTAGCTCATGCTGGATATTAAAAAAATCAAGCAAGACTTCCCGGTACTCAAGCAAGAAATCAATGGTCACTCGCTCTGCTATTTGGACAGCGGCGCAAGTTCCCAGCTGCCGCAGCAGGTGCTGGATGCAATGGTTCACTACTATTCCTACAGCCATGCGAACGTTCACCGGGGGGTTCATACCCTGGCCGAACGTGCCACATCCGCTTATGAAGAAACGCGGGACAAAGTGGCTCAGTTCATCGGCGCAGCTGAGGCTGAGACGATTGTGTTCACTCGCGGTTCGACTGAAGCGCTCAACCTGGTGGCTTATTCTTATGCCGCGAGCCGGTTGTCCGCCGGGGATGGGATTATTACCACTCGACTGGAGCATCACTCCAATCTCGTTCCGTGGCAGCAGGTGGCGGCCTCTACCGGCTGTTCGTTAAATATGGTCGACTTGACAGAAGATGGAAATTTGCAACTGGACCAATACCAGGCGTTCCTCGATCAAGGCAATATCAAGATTTGCGCGTTTGCGCATGCGTCGAATGTGGTGGGCTCCATTGCACCGGCCAAAGAGATGATTGCCCGGGCCCACGCAGCTGGCGCTGTTGTCGTTTTAGACGCTGCTCAAAGCGTGCCCCATATGCCTGTAAATGTACAGGATTTGGATGTGGACTTTCTCGCAGTATCTGGTCATAAAATGCTCGCTCCAACAGGTATTGGTTTCCTGTATGGGAAGCGTGAACTGCTCGAGGACATGGAACCTTACCAAACCGGTGGAAGCATGATTGGATTCGTGGAGCCCGAATCTTCTACCTGGGCCGCTGTCCCGACGAGGTTTGAGGCAGGCACGCCAAACATTGTTGGTGCTGTAGGTCTATCTGCCGCAATTGATTATTTAGAGCGGCTCGGCATGGACAACATTATGGAGCATGAGCGGCAGTTGGCTGATTACGCCTGGCAGCGGCTGAGTGAAGTGGATGGAACCCAGTTGTATGGTCCACGTTCGCCACGAGCAGGTTTGATCTCATTCAATGTTGGTCACTTGCATCCGCACGACGTATCCACTGTGCTCGATTCGGAAGGAATTGCAATTCGCGCTGGACACCATTGTGCACAGCCGCTGCACAAGTGGTTGAATGTAGCCGCAACGAACAGGGCAAGTTTTTATGTGTATAATGATGAAGAGGATATTGACCGGCTCGTAGCAGGACTTGCCAAAGTGAAGGAGATGTTCGAAGATGTCACTTTCTAGTTTGTATCAGGACGTAATCCTCGATCATTATAAAAGACCGCGCAACGTAGGCAAGATTGAAAATTATGACGTAGGTATGGAGCTCGCCAACCCCACCTGTGGGGAGGTCATCGGCATCCACGTTAAACTGGATGACGAAGGAAAAGTCTGCGATGCGAAGTTTCACGGATATGGCTGCTCCATCAGTC
>JAQBPP010000367.1 GCA_028287455.1 Bacilli bacterium
CCACAAGCTGTTCCATTTCATCAAGATGATCGATTCCAAGTTCAGTCGCAATGATTTGTGCGGTTTCTTTTGCCCGTTTTAAAGGACTTGTCACGATCGCGTCCCATTGCTCATTTTTCAAATGGATCCCAGCCAATTTGGCCTGCTTACGTCCATTTTCATTTAGTTCAGTATCTTGCCTGCCTTGCAATCTGCCTTCAGCGTTCCAATCGGTTTCACCGTGTCGTACCAAACATACTGTAGTCACAAAACTACCTCCGGATTTCTGCTAGGTTCAAGTCAGTGGTCCCCAGCCTTTTCTAACTCAACATACCAGATTAGTTGGACAAGGCTCAGCTGATCCTGGTAGGCTTCTCTTTTGATTTGACCTAATTTTGCTCCTTGCTTTGCATAAAACCGACATGCTGCAACATTAATGTGCTGAGTTTCAATCCTCATTCTTGCACACCCCTTGTTTTTGGTCCAGTCAACGCATTTCTGAAAGAGAACAGTTCCAATTCCTTTTCTTCGATAAGCAGGATCGATTCGAAGATCCCATAAAAATGTGAAATCAGTCCGTGCTTCAAGTAAAAGCACTCCTGCTGTGTCATGAGCCATTACAGCTCCACCAACGCGTATACAATTGTCAAAAACAGAAATCACAGACCAATTTTGGAGGTCCCAACGCAGCCATCTTTCCGGTCCCACACCAAGATCAGCATCATAATCCACCCAGTAGGGTGTGTCCACAGGCATCTCATTAAAAACAATTCCACCAAGTCCCAGATCCCGATATTCTAATTGGAATTCAGAATTAACGGGAAATGCAATGGAAACTTCACCGTGTTGTCTCAACACATTCGCAGTTGCATTTTCTTGCCGAAATTCAAACTTATTCATATTCTCTACTCCTCTTATAACTGACTAGTTTCAAACGTCCAGATGCTCGCTCAGGTAGTCTCTTTTGTAACGACTGCGCTGTTTCTCTTTAGCATGATTATCCTGTCGTACTTTTGCATTCGCTTTTTGCTCAATTCGTTTCAGTTCACGTCCAAGCTTCAGATAATTATCGTAACGCTCCCGGTTCAACAAACCGTTGTCAATCGCGAGTAGAATCGCGCATCCAGGCTCATTTTGATGCTTACAATTGCTGAAATAACAGGACACAGCCAATTGACCAATATCCTCAAATGTGGTTTCAATTCCTTCCACAGCTTCCCAAAGCTGCAGTTCGCGCATCCCAGGCGTATCCATCATGATTCCTCCAGATGGAAGCTGGATCATTTCTCGATGCGTAGTGGTATGCTGACCGCGACCATCGCTAGTTCGCACTTCATGCACTCGTTGAAGTTCATCACCCGCCAAGCAATTAATGAGAGAAGATTTGCCTACACCTGAAGAACCGAGCAGGGCAATCGTTTGCCCCTTTTGCAAATAAGTGGCAAGGGAATCCAATCCTTCCCTGGTAACCGTACTTACGACATGCATGGGAACACCCAGAGCGATTGATTTTAGTTGTTCGATTTTATCCGATATATCCTCGCATAGATCTGCTTTGGTTAGAACTAGGACCGGATCTGCTCCACTTTCCCAGGCTAAGGCAAGATAACGTTCGATTCTCCTTAGATTAAAATCATGCACCAGCGCATTCACCAAAAACACAGTATCGATATTGGCTGCCACAAGTTGTTCTTCAACCGCCCCGCCCGCTTCCTTACGTGAAAATTTGCTTTTTCTCGGCAGAACGGCATGGATTGTCGCCCGCTGTTCACCTGTTCTTTCCTGCAAAACCACCCAATCCCCCACCGCGGGAAAATCCCCCCGGCCCAACGCCTGAAAACGCAGTCTGCCGCTTATCTCACCCTGCAGCTCACCATTTTGTGTAATCACTTTATAAAGCTGCTTGTGTTCCGCAACAACTCTCCCAGCTGAAAAACCCTGTTGCGAAAAAACCTGGAATTTTGCTTCCCAGGCAGAGTTCCATCCTAAATCGGTCAAATTCAAGCTAAATTCCTCCCAAAGTCACTAAAGATGGTGACCCATGGCTTTGAGCATAAAAAAGCCCTGGGCAAATTACTGCCCAGGACTCATTACTTCGCAGATGAGGACTAATACTGAAGTTTTATGAGTGAGGGCAAGGAAAAACACTGTACATACAACACAATCATCTTGTTCATTCGACCTCACTCCTTTCATGTACTAAGTTTCCAATATTTACACACTTAACCACTATATTATACTATTGCAAGTTGTATGTCACGGAAATATAACCAGTCGTCTACGGTTAATCCCCCGAGAAGCGCCGCGGAACGATGTACATTATGTACATATGTACATAATGTGAAAATTTGTGTAAGTTCAGTAGGATGGTTTTTTCAAGTATGTCTTCCCTTTTTCAAAATAAACGTGTGGTTCTTTTTCGGAATGTGCTTTATGATTCTATTTGTAACCGTTTTCTACTAAAACATGGAGTGTGTACTAGTACTTAATTCAGGAGGCAGTCACATGGATCTCTCGTTAATCGAAACAGGTTGGAAAATTGAACACATGGAGTGGGCGCTGCTTCCTGGTCAGAGGTTGCGCTCTGCGGGTAGCAACGCAAGAATTGGCAACCATGGCACATCGGTTCCCTTGTCCCTGGCGAGAATTACAGCAAATGGCGTAAGTGGTTTCGGTTGGTCAAGGATCACACGCGAACAAGCGGAAGGATTGATTGGCACTCCCCTCAAGGCACTATTCACATCTGATGGAATAATTAGCACTGACTATCGAAGCATTGAATTTCCATTGCTGGACTGGCTCGGGCGTATTAATGAACAACCAGTCTACAAGCTGGTTTCCCTGTCTGCCAGTCGTTCAGCTAACCCGTTCCATGTTCCGTGCTATGACACCTCCCTTTATATTGATGACCTGCATTTGGATAATGACAAAGCTGCTGTTGAGCTGATCCAGAGCGAGGCGTTAGAGGGTTGGTCGCGCGGACACCGAAATTTTAAGTTGAAGATTGGCAGGGGAGGCCGTTGGATGCCTCTCATGGAGGGCACCAAACGTGATATTGCAATTATAAATGGGGTTCGTCAGTCGGTAGGTACTGATGCCAAACTGATGATTGATGCGAACAATGGGTATAATCTGAATTTGACCAAAGAGGTGCTGTCCGCAACAGCAGAATCCAATCTGTACTGGGTGGAAGAGCCTTTTCATGAAGATCAGGCATTATACAAAGACTTGAAAGAATGGATCAATCAGCGAAACATGCCGGTCATGATTGCTGACGGCGAAGGCGGAGCAGCGGCAGGATTAGTAGACTGGGCGAAAAACGGCCTCGTGGACGTTCTCCAATACGATCTGCGCAGTTACGGCTTTAATCGATGGATAGAATTAGGCGCTGTGTTGGATGCGGCAGGCGTCAAGTCTGCTCCTCACAATTACGG
>JAQBPP010000397.1 GCA_028287455.1 Bacilli bacterium
CCATCAGCCTGCGGGTAGCGCATAATGTCATCTTGACGTTTGAGCGGCCTTCAATCAGTTCGGTGCGCGTTTCCTCTGCAGTACCGCAGGACAAAGAAGCTGCTGTCGAGACGAAGAGTTAATTTCGGTCGTCACATCAAGTGACCCGTTTTGTCATTCGAACAGCGTAAAACGATTAGAATCATATGTAGTAGGGAAGTGCGCAGAACCAATCGGTTTCTTGCTGCACTTCTTTTTTTTATACGACAACTGACGGCCCGGTTTGGTGCAGCAGCGGATAGGAAATACGCAGATGGGAAGTCTATCCAGTAACTTTTACACCGCGGCGCGCAAGGGAGGACTATCCAATGAACAAGATGGTAGACGGTTCCATTCCTGGTTTAATGCTGCGAGTGATCATCGTGTATTTTGTTGTACTGCTGGCCATGCGTTTGATGGGGAAAAGGGAAATTGGAAAACTGTCTGTATTCGATTTAGTCATCTCGATTATGATCGCTGAAGTCTCAGCGGTGGCGCTGGAGAAACCGGACGCTCCACTGCCAAGGGGCATTCTGATTATTGCAGGATTAGTGCTGCTGCAGATCATGATGTCATTTGTCAGCTTAAAATCAAAGCTGACCCGTGGAATTGTCGACGGACATTCCACACTGCTGATCTCAGGCGGACAAATCAACGAGCGTGAAATGCGCAGAACCCGTTATTCCTTGTCTGATTTAATGATACAGCTGCGCGAAAAAGATATTTTTTCTGTGGCAGACGTGGAGTTTGCCATTTTAGAAACCACTGGGAAGTTATCGGTAATCCCCAAAGCGGAGAAACGGCCGCTGACTCCCTCTGATCTAAATTTAAGTGTCCCCCGCAGCACACTGCCTGTTCCGCTGATTATCGAAGGCAAGCCGATTGAACAAAGCTTGCGGCGGCTAAATAAATCCCGCTCATGGTTAACGGAGCAAGTGGAAACAAACGGTTATCAAAAAATCGACGATGTGTTCTACTGCTGCATCGACGGAACAGGTAAACTATACTTCGATGCGTTTGACCAGCAGGAGCTCGCTGGGGTCAATAACATCACACAGGACTTATAACGGGAAGGCAATAGTTGCTTGAAACAAGCAGGATTTTCGCCTGGCGAAAGCGAACAAGTGGGAAGTGAAACCTCTACCTCAGAAAGTGGGCTGAATCTGTGCTGGATGAAGCAGAAAATCAAACACAAGCGCTTTCCGAAACAGAACTGACACAATCACTAGAGGCCCTCTGCCAGTCCAAAGCTGAAGAATTTTACCTGTTAGGCTATGAACAGGTCAAAGCGGAAGAAGTTTGGGCATGCGTTTCAGAAGCCTATGGCGCAAACCGGCCGCGTCTCTATGAAATTGTCAATCATGTACTGACCTTGAAGATC
Source organism: Bacilli bacterium (assembly GCA_028287455.1). Classification (GTDB taxonomy): domain Bacteria; phylum Bacillota; class Bacilli; order Tumebacillales; family JAQBPP01; genus JAQBPP01. Next base: position 1,400 of record JAQBPP010000397.1, read on the forward strand.
ACCCGGTTTATGAACTGGTTAACAATGAAGGAGTTGCAGCAAGTGGAAATTGACAGATAAAATCAGGAACTCGTATACTGGTCTTATTGCAATTTTTTAAGGGAGGCCAATTCATTCCTATGATCAAATGGGGCAAGCTGTTGACCTTGCTTGCCATTCTCGTCGTTTTTTTTGCAGGTGCCGGACTTTCTTTCGGAAAACTGTGGCACAACATCCCGCGAGGATTGGACATTCAAGGTGGATTTGAAATTTTATATCAAATCGATGTTCCGGCGGGAACAAAAGTGACCAAAGATATGCTGACTGCCACACAATCGGCGCTGGAAAACCGGATTTCTACTTTTGGCGTCAAAGAAACCAATATCACAGTAGAAGGCAACGATCGAGTCCGGATTCAATTGGCTGGCGTGAATGAGGATCAGGTTCGCCCGGTGCTCGGCAAGCCTGCCGTGCTGGAATTTCGCGCGCCTGACACAACAACGGTTTTGCTGACGGGCAGTGAGTTAAAATCGAATGCCCAAATGCAGATTGATCAAACCACCAACCAAATAGTAGTCGCTGTTGAATTTAAGGATCCCAGCAAATTTGCCAAGGTCACACAAGATTATCTGAACCAGAATGTCGGGATTTATCTCGATGGCAAGGTGATTTCCAATCCCACAATTCAATCTGTAATTGCTGGCGGCAAAGCGCAGATTACAGGCATGAGCTCACCGCAACAGGCGCAAAATCTGGCGAATCTTCTAAATGCCGGTTCGCTGCCGTATCCTTTGAAAGAACTCTCCTCAAACTCAGTGGGTGCATCGCTCGGACAATCGGCATTTAATACTACGATCAAAGCAGGATTAATAGCACTGGCCTTGATTGTTCTTTTTATGATCGTGTTCTATCGCATTCCAGGGCTGATTGCCTGTATTGCACTGGCCATGTATGTGTATTTGCTCGTGGCGATTTTTGCGGGCTTGAAGGTCGACTTGACTATGCCTGGCGTGGCCGCTCTGATTCTCGGGGTCGGGATGGCTGTGGACGTCAATATTATTGCGTATGAACGGATAAAGGACGAGTTTCACGCGGGCAAGTCACTCTTGTCGGCGATCACCATGGGACAGCGTAAGTCACTGCCGACGATTATCGATGCGGAGACCACCTCCATTATTGCCGGGATCCTGATGCTGTCGTTTGGCGCAGGAACGGTGCATAGTTTTGCAATTGCACATTTAATCTCGATTGTGACAACTTTTATCACCGCAGTCATGCTGTCAAGATGGATGCTCAGTTTAACGGTTCGATCCAATCTGTTTAAAAACCCTTGGTGGTTCGGGGCGAAGAAGGGAGCGGGCCGCTAATGGAAAATCGTTTTGATATCGCCGGACGTCGCAAGCTGTGGTTTATTATTTCAGTGACGATTCTCATCCTGGGGATTCTCACCATGTTTTGGAAAGGTCTGAACTTAGGCACGGATTTCACGCCGGGCAGCCGCGTACAGGTGAACCTGGGGGCAGGCTGGAAGAGCGCTGATGTTCAGTCTGTGTTTAATTCGGTCAACCTAACCAATGCCGACATTACATCCGCAGGTACATTTAATGAACAAGCGGTCATTCGTCTGGGGACAACGCTGACAACAGATCAGGAAAAACAGATCAAAGACGCGCTCAAGTCGAAATTCGCGGGTTCGCAGGATCCGCAAATTGATACTGTGTCGCCGATGGTCGCTCAGGAACAGTCGAAAACGGCGATTATTGCGGTACTCATTGCTTCAGTAGGGATCATCCTCTATATGTCCATTCGGTTTGAATACCGGTTTGCAGTTTCGGGAGTTCTGTCTCTGCTGCAGGTGGTGCTGATTGTGATTTCCCTCTTTGCCCTGTTCCGAGTCGAAGTGAATCTTACGTTTGTGGCCGCGCTGCTGACGATCGTTGGTTACTGTATCCATGATACGATTGTCATATTCGACCGTATTCGGGAAAATCTGAAGTTTACTAAAGTGAAAACGGTGGCTGATCTTGAGAAACTGGTTAATACTTCGCTCTGGCAAACGATGCGAAGGTCCATCTACACGATTATCACGGTGGTCATTGCGGCAGGCATGATTTTTCTGATTGGCGGACCTTCCATTCACAATTTCGCGCTCGCCTTGTTGATCGGATTGGTTGCGGGCGGTCTGTCGTCGATTTTTATTGCATCGCAGCTGTGGTTAAGCTGGCGTGCACGCAGTTTGAAATAGCAGCAACACGTTATTAGCAAGACGTAATTGGGGGCGGGTAGGATGATCAATGTCCCTGCGAAGCGCTGGGTGGTATCTGCGATACAAGTAGAACATGCTGACGAATTAGCGTTGCAGTTGGGAGTTCCCGTGCTAGTTGCCGAACTGCTGATCCAGCGTGGCTATGACACTGCAGAGAAGGCTCGGCGTTTTTTACTGGCGGGTCCGGGTGATTTGTACGACCCCTATTTGATGCTCGGAATGAAGCGGGCGGTCGACAGGATTCGTCAGGCGATCGAAACAGGCGAGCAAGTGGTGGTGTACGGCGATTACGACGTTGACGGCGTCACCTCCACTGCTGTTTTATGGCTTGGATTAAAGGAGCTTGGGGCCAATGTTCGTTATTACATTCCGGACCGCTTTGAGGAAGGCTACGGCCTAAATCAAACCGCTTTGGCCATGCTGCAAGAGACCTGTTCGCTTTGTGTAACAGTGGACAACGGAATTGCCGCAGTTGAACCTGTGGCTTTCGCTCGTTCAATCGGACTTGATATAATTGTAACAGACCACCATCATCCGCCAGAGCTGCTGCCTGACGCATACGCGATTTTGAACCCGAAGCAGCCAGGTTGTGCGTATCCGGATCAGATGCTGGCTGGTGTGGGAATCGCCTTTAAGTTAGTTCAAGCCTTATGGGGACGTGTCCCTGAAGAACTGTCTGACTTGGCTGCGCTCGGCACGATTTCCGACTTGGCGCCGCTGGTCGATGAAAACAGGGTGCTGACGCGCATGGGGCTGAAGCGGTTGAATGAAGCGCGCCGCACCGGCATTCAATCATTGTGTCAGCAGGCAGGGCTGCAAGATAAACCATTGACACCAGGCCATATTGGTTTCCAGCTTGGCCCGCGCATCAATGCTTCCGGACGGCTGCAGACCGCTTTGACTGCACTGCAATTATTGATTGACGAAGACCCGAACACTTGCGATACGTTGGCCAAGTTGCTTGATGCGTTTAATCTTGAGCGCCAGGCGCTGTGCGAGCAGATTTTGGCAGAGGCAGTGGAGCTTGTGGAAAACGCCCCTGAATTTGCCGAAGATCCCATACTGGTAATTGGCAAAGCAGGCTGGAACACAGGTGTGGTGGGCATTGTGGCGGCGAGGCTGGTGGAGAAATATTACCGGCCTGTCCTTGTTCTGTCGTATCTCGAAGATGGAACAGCGAAGGGCTCAGCGCGCAGCATCAGCGGCATTGATTTATACGCCGCTTTAGCAGGTTCGGCTGAACTGTATGACCATTTTGGCGGGCACAAAATGGCCGCGGGACTTTCGCTTCCGCAGGAACACATCCCTGCGTTACGGGCTGCGTTGCGGGAATGGGTGAATCAGCATGTACCGGCCGATACCTGGATACCGAAGCTGCAGATTGACCGCTTTTTGCACGCCAGTGAGTTGACGGAAGATACAGCATCTGCGATGGGGCAATTGGAGCCCTTTGGCTTCGGCAACCCACAGCCGGTGCTGGCGCTGGCTCAAGTTACGCCGCACCAGCTGCGCACCGTGGGCCGTGACCAGGCGCATCTGCAATTCGTAGGCCTGCAGGGCAAACAGCGCGTGCAGGCGATTGGCTTTCGAATGGGCGATGCGCAATCAGATGTGCAGAATTGTTTGCAGGTCGATCTGGCAGGGGATCTGGCGCTCACCAGCTGGCAGGGCCGCAGCCAAATCCAATTTACGTTAAAAGCATGGCGCCCAAGTCCTGTGCAGATTCAAATGATACGCGATGTCCCGCAAAAAACAGACTGGATCGAATCGCGTTCGTGGAGCGAATCGGCAGCAGAAGGCAAGCGGATGGGGATCGTTTCGTTTTCCGATCAGAACCTGGAGCAGGTCAAAACACTGCTTACGGGTTATCCCTGGCAGCAGGCAAACCGCTACGAGTTCTATGCAATCACTGAAGCTGCTGATTTTGGCAGCGTTGATTTCAGCAGCTGCGCTTGTACGGTTGTGGTGGATTTGCCGTTTAACGTGCTGCAATGGCAGCGATTCTGTCAGCTGGCCGCTTTATCTGGCAAACTCTACTTCTTAATTGGGCAAGCCGATCTGCTGCAGGCGCGTGACCTGGTAAAAGTTCGCACTCCTGCGCGTGAACGGTTTGCTGCAGTCTATCGCGTTTTACAGGAAGCTCAGATGCCGCTTGGCCTGCGCGATTTACATACCCATCTTCCTTTTTACACGTTGGCAGAACTGGAGTGGATGCTGAGTGTGTTTGAGGAACTGGAACTTCTTCACCAGACAGACGAACTGTGGCAGATCACACAAACTCTGGTCAAACGACCACTGACAGATTCCGTACGCTACCAAGGGGCAGTCCACGAAGTACAGGAACTGCTTGCGCTGTACCGGTCATTGGCACAGCTGGACGAACCGGAGTTTACTGACTGGCTGATTAACCAAATTGGATAAAAAGGAAGGTTGAGCATGGACTTTAAACCGCACATCCGGGTGGTACCTGATTTTCCGGAACCTGGTATTCGTTTCAAAGATATCACGACTCTCTTGCAAAATGGCGAGGCGTTTCACGCAGCCATCGACGAACTGGCAGATTTTTCGCGTCTTGCAGGCGCTGATGTGATCGCAGGTCCGGAAGCGCGCGGCTTCGTGCTGGCTGCACCCATTGCCTACGCACTGCAGGTGGGCTTTGTCCCGATCCGTAAAGCGGGCAAACTTCCGCGTGCGACTGAATCTGTGTCGTATGCACTGGAATATGGCAAGGATTCGCTTGAGATTCACCAGGACTCCATCCGCCCTGGACAACGAGTGGTGGTCGCTGATGATTTGCTGGCGACAGGGGGAACGGTGATCGGTGCAATTGAGCTGATTGAGAAGCTTGGAGGTATTGTAGTTGGTGTGGCTTTTATGATTGAATTAACTTATCTGAACGGTCGCGAGCGGCTCAAAAATTACGAGGTATTATCTCTGGTTACTTTTTCATAAACATCAACTCGGATAAAAGGCGGTGGGTATCATGACGATCGATGAATTGTGCGCAAAGGTGAGCGAATATGCTTCGCAGCAGGACGTGGAGTTTATTCGCCGCGCTTACGAATTTGCATTAGTCGCTCATGATGACCAACAGCGCAGATCCGGTGAACCTTATATTTCTCATCCGCTCGCCGTTGCTGGCATTCTGGCAGATTTAGAACTTGATGCGGTGACCCTGGCTGCTGCGCTTTTGCACGATGTTGTAGAAGACACTGTGGTTACAGAAGAGCAGCTAACCAAACAATTCGGTCAGGAAGTGGCCGGATTGGTCGATGGGGTGACCAAGCTCGAACAGTTGAAATACCTGTCCAAAGAAGAGCAGCAGGCGGAAGATTTTCGCAAGATGTTTATGGCGATGGCTAAAGACATACGAGTGATTCTGATTAAACTGGCTGACCGTCTGCATAATATGCGTACACTTAAGCATCAACCGTTGGAAAAGCAAGCGCGTATTTCCCAGGAAACATTGGAGATTTTCGCTCCCTTAGCTCATCGTTTGGGGATTTCCACGATTAAATGGGAACTTGAGGATACCGCATTGCGGTATATCAACTCGCAGCAGTATTACCGCATTGTGAATTTGATGCAAAAAAAGCGGCAGGAACGGGAAGGCAATGTCGAAGAACTGATCAAAAGCCTTAAACTGCGTCTGGCCGAATTGGATATCAAAGCGGACGTCTCTGGTCGAGCCAAGCACATCTACAGTATTTATCGGAAAATGACGACGCAAAACAAGCAGTTCAACGAGATTTACGATCTGCTTGCGGTACGCGTGATTGTGGACAGTATTCGAGATTGCTATGCGGTGCTGGGAATCGTTCATACGATCTGGAAGCCGATGCCCGGCCGGTTTAAAGACTACATTGCAATGCCCAAGGCCAATATGTATCAAAGTCTGCATACGACAGTAATCGGCCCACACGGGGAGCCGCTGGAAATCCAGATTCGAACGTGGGAAATGCACCGCACCGCAGAGTACGGGATTGCCGCACACTGGCTTTATAAAGAGGGAACGCACACGGATGGCGCCTCTTTTACCCAAAAATTATCCTGGTTCCGCGAAATTCTTGAGTGGCAAAACGACTTCAAGGATGCGCAGGAGTTCATGGAAACGCTAAAGATTGACCTGTTTTCCGATGAAGTGTTCGTGTTTACTCCCAAAGGTTCTGTTATCTCCCTTCCCTCCGGATCTGTTCCGATCGATTTTGCTTACAGAATTCACACGGATATTGGCAACCGCTGCATTGGGGCCAAATGCAACGGCAAAATAGTTCCGCTTGATTATAAACTGAAAACCGGCGACATCATTGAGATTTTAACCTCAAAGCATGCGTTTGGGCCCAGCCGCGATTGGCTGAAAATCGCCAAATCATCACAAGCGAAGTCGAAAATCAGAAACTGGTTTAAAAAAGAGCGCCGTGAGGAAAATATCGCCAAAGGACGGGAACTGCTGTCAGCTGAAATCAAGAAGGCGGGCGTGGATGCTGCTGCCGTCTTGACAGAGAAGGCAGTTTCAGAAGTGGCGGCTAAATTTAACTTCCCCAAAGAGGAAGAGTTGTTTGCCGCCATCGGCTACGGCGCGGTGTCAGTGCACCAGGTGGCGATGCGTTTGCTGGAAAAGGTCAAGCGAGAGCAGCCGGTGGATGTGGCTGCACAAACCCAGGAAAACCGTGAACAAGCAATGGCTCGCAGACGCAGAAACACCGATATCGGCGTACAGGTCAAAGGGGTGGATAATCTCCTGGTCCGCTTCTCGCGCTGCTGCAGTCCCGTGCCAGGCGATGACATTATTGGTTATGTTACGCGCGGGCGTGGTGTATCCATTCATCGCAAGGACTGCGCCAATATTGCTCACTCGGAAGGAGAAGGCGATGCACGCTTCCTCGAAGTCGAGTGGGAATCGAGCCCAAACCTCTCCTACAATGTCGATATTGAAGTGACGGGGATGGATCGACGGGGTTTAATCAACGAGGTGATGAATGCGGTGGCCGAAACGAAAACGGATATTACCGCGGTCACGGGCAGAACAGATAAACGCAAATATGCCAGCATTCTGTTATCTTTGAACATTCGGAACGTTGACCACTTGCATTCGGTGGTGGAAAAAATCAAACGCATCAAAGATGTGTATACAGTTCGAAGAATTATGCAATAAATGCTGGGATCACTATCAATAATTGCAAGTTTTACGTTAATTCTGATTGGCTCCATTGCTGGTCCCTCGCAAGCTGCTGCCTTTCCAAGAAGATAGTCACCTTCTACCAAAATGTGATATAGTGAGTCTAGATTTGTATAATAAACGCAGTTTACTATACAAAACAACCTGGCAGCAGCCGATTACTAAAGCGGTTGCACAGGCGGTCAATCGCATAGAAAAGAGGTAGATCTAGTGAAAGTCTCTCTCTTCATTACATGTTTAGCAGATCAATTTTTCCCAAACGTTGGCATCAGTATGGCTCGCCTTTTGCACCGGACTGGTGTGGAAGTGGATTTCCCTGCTGCCCAAACGTGCTGCGGCCAGCCTGCTTTTAACAGCGGGTATGTGGACGAAGCGCGGCAGGTGGCGATGAGCATGCTGGATGCATTTGAGGACGCGGAATATGTGGTCTCTCCTTCCGGCTCCTGCAGCGGAATGGTTCACCATTATTATCCTGAGCTGTTTCGTGACGATCCCGTCTTGTTAAAACGGGCGGAACAGTTGATTCATAAGACTTATGAGTTCTCTCAGTTCTTCGTAGATGTGTTAGGTATGCCGGAACTTGGCGCACGCTTTCCGCACCGGGTGACTTATCATCCTTCCTGCCACGCGACGCGATTGTTAGGGGTCAAAGATCAACCGCTCAGGCTGCTGCAGCAGGTGAAAGATATCGAGTGGATCCCGCTCTCCAGTGCGGAAGATTGCTGCGGTTTCGGCGGAACGTTTGCAGTGAAGATGTCCGATATTTCAGGAGCCATGGTAGGCGAGAAAAGCGCACATGTCAAAGAAACCGAAGCAGAGGTGCTGGTAGGCACCGACATGGGCTGCTTGATGAACATCGGCGGAGCGCTGCAGAAACAAGGCCATCCGATCCGTGTCATGCATTTGGCCGAACTGCTGTATGAAGGAGTGATGCAGCATGTCTGATTCCGCAGGCACTACATTAACCGAGCGCAGCCAGCACGCGCTGCAGGATGATTTTTTGCGCGCCGCTGTGAAGTTTACGACTGAGCGATTAAGAGGGCGCAAAACAGACAGCACGAATGATTTGGGCAATTGGGAGGAATGGCGGGAGCGCGGCAAGCAAATTCGCGCGCATACCATTGCTCACCTTGACTATTACTTAGACCAGTTTACGACGCAAGTAGAGCGGGCGGGCGGCAAAGTTCACTTTGCCAAAGATGGCGCGGAGGCAGTAGCGATCGCGCTGGAAATCGCGCAGCAGAAGAACGCACAGTCAGTCGTGAAATCCAAATCGATGGTATCGGAAGAACTGCACATTAATCATCATTTTGGAGAGCACGGCATCGAATGCATTGAGACTGACCTCGGTGAATACATTGTGCAGCTCGCCCATGAAATGCCTTCGCATATCATCATCCCGGCGATTCATATGAATCGGCATCAGATCGCAGAGCTGTTTTCAAGCGAAAGCGGCGAACAGCTGTCGTCCGAGACAAGCGTTTTGGCCGGTTTTGCCAGACGCAAACTGCGCGAGAAGTTTATGCAGGCAGACATCGGGATGACCGGATGCAATTTCGCAATTGCCGAATCAGGTTCGGTGGTTTTGTTTAGCAATGAAGGCAATGGCCGGATGGTCACCACTTTGCCGAAAACGCATATTGTCATGATGGGCATGGAACGGATCATCCCTACCTGGGAAGATTTGGAAGTGATGGCGAACCTGCTGCCGCGCAGTGCCACAGGTCAGAAGCTGACTGTGTATCTCTCTGCAATGACCGGACCTCGCCGGCAGATGGAGCTCGACGGGGCCGAGGACATGCATATCATCATTCTGGATAACGGGCGTTCCAATCAGCTGGGCAGTCCGGAGTTTCAGGAAATTCTCCACTGCATTCGCTGCGGTGCTTGCCTCAATGTTTGTCCGGTCTACCGGCACATTGGCGGTCACGCTTACGGCAGCGTATATCCGGGTCCGATTGGAGCCGTTTTGACGCCGCTGTTAAATCCAGAAGATGAACAGATTCAGGAGTTATCGTATGCCTCCAGTTTGTGCGGCGCCTGCTACGACGCCTGCCCGGTCAAGATCCCGCTGCACGATATGCTGGTTCATTTGCGGCGCAAAAAGGTCGAGGCCGGCCGTACTTCCCGCTGGGAGCGGCTGGCGTTCAGAGGGTTTGCCGCTGCGTTTGGCAGCTCGAAACGCTACCGTCTGGCCATGAACACGGCGCGTGCTTTGCAAAAAGTCACGGTCAAAGACGGCTCGCGCATGTCGGGCTTTCTGGATATGGCTCCCTTGATAAAGGGGTGGCATGAACATCGTGCACTGCCTTATTCAGAAGGGAAATCTTTCCGAGACTCCTGGCAGGATTTGCAGCAGGAGCTGCGTTCTGCTCCTGCGCAGGGATCACCTGCTGACGGCAGCAAGGAGGGTGAAAAGTGACCAGCAAAGCTGAATTCCTGTCGAACATTGCGTCTCGGTTAGGGCGGGAGCGTGTGACTACTCCTCCACCGCGCACGGTCAAAGGGGTGCCGGATTTCTGGCGGCAATACAGTCTATCCCTTGCTGAACGTGTAGAACTCTTTGGGGAAGAGCTTGAGAAATTGGGCGGCAATGCGGAGGTGTACCACTCTTTGGAACAGCTTCATGCCGGTTTAAACCAACTGCTGGATGAGCTAAAACCCGGTTCGATCATGACCTGGGATGATGATGTCATGCAGAGCTGGCAATTGCAATCGGTGCTTGCGCCTCATCATGTGTTGGTCAATGACGGGTCCAATTTCATCCAAGCAGCGGAGCAGTGCATGATCGGCATTACAGGTGTGGATTATGCGATTGCAAATACTGGCACGCTGGTGCTCTGCACGAATCGCGAAAAAATGCGCTCTGCGAGCTTGCTGCCGATGGTGCACATTGCCCTGGTCCGCGCAGAACAAATCAAGACCCGCATGGGAGAAGTACTCGAGAACTTCTCGAGCTTCCAGGCACTGGATGCTCCATCGTCGATTCACTTCATATCCGGTCCGAGCCGCTCGTCTGACATTGAGAATGACTTGAGCATCGGGGTTCACGGTCCTGTCGCCGTCCACGTCCTCGTCCTCACTTAGTGTCGCAGGTGATACCAGTGCAACCTGGAGGGGACGCGTGACATGCAGCAAAAATATTGGGTGCCTGCCTTGGAGAAAGCGAGCCAAATCCTGTCCCTTCTCGCGGCAGAACCTGCCCGCATGCGGCTGATGGATTTGTCGACCATCCTTGTCATCCACAAGAGTTCGATGTTTTCTCTTTTGCATACATTAGAGAATCTGGGCTGGGTTGTGA
>JAQBPP010000021.1 GCA_028287455.1 Bacilli bacterium
CTGCTTCAGAAACGATGCCCTTTTGCGGACCAAAGATGTAGGTCGCCCCTTCCGGGCCGCAGAGTGGCTTGGTAACATCACAGGCCACCTGAACGGTAGTTTCTGTCATGCGTGCATCGAAGCCGGACAGATCAATATGTGCCAATTTGGCCAATGCCAAGCCGCCCACTGGCAACTCATTCCCCCATTCATCGAGCAGTTTGGCGCCCAAAGCTTGAACGAGGCCTGCACCCCCGTCGTTTGTCGCGCTGCCGCCCAGCCCGATGATCAAATGCCGACAGCCTTGATCCAGCGCGTGACGAATCAACTGCCCGGTGCCGTAAGTGCTAGTTATGCTTGCATCGCGTTCGGTCTCCGTCAGCAGAACCAGCCCGGATGCGGCAGCTGCCTCAATCACGGCCGATTGGCCGTCGCCCAATATGCCATAGCGCGCCTTGATGGGTCTGCCAAGCGGGTCTATTGCTTCGGCTGTGACATACTTGCCCGCTGTTGCCGCTACTAACGCATCGACCGTTCCTTCACCGCCGTCTGCGAGCGGCACCACGCGAACGGCGGCCCCTGGGCATGCCTGCAGGATGCCCTCTCGCAGGGCATCACCCACTTCCAGCGAGGCAGCGCTTCCTTTGAAGGAATCGGGAGCAATTAAGATATTCATCGGCGGGTCCCCTCTTGTTTTACCATTTGATCACTATTAGACCATGAGTGACTCAGAGACGCAATATTTTTGACCCTAAATCTATGATTTTCAATGCCGGGCGAGTATAATGAAAAAGGAGTTCGGACAGTCCATCCGCAGTCATCGCCAGCGTTTCATTACCCATACATAACTTTGCAGGAGACCAGGCGAGAAGCATGCAGCCGTAAGCAGTTGATAGGTAAATTGCATATCGTTTTTTTCATTCTTTAAGGGGCGGTGCGATTAAATGGTTACCATTACTGCATTTGCTGATGAAATTTCCTCTGATTTGAACGAACAGTTGGATGTATTGGCCTCGGTAGGTATTTCTCATCTCGAATTTCGCGGCGTTTGGCGAAAGAATGTACTGGATTTAACCAATGAAGAGCTGAAAACGGTCAAAACTGAATTGGATGCGCGTGGTTTTCAAGTCTCATCCATCGGTTCTCCCATCGGGAAGATCAACATCACCGATCCGTTTGAACCTCATCTGGAACGCATGAAACGGGCGCTTGATTCAGCAGACTATCTAGGTGCACCTTTCATAAGGATTTTTTCATTTTTTATCCCGGCTGATGAACCCGTAGAAGTTTACCGGGAGCAAGTCATGTTTCGCATGGGTGAGTTGGTGAAGCTGGCGGAGAAAACGGGCAAAGTTCTGCTGCATGAAAATGAAAAACATATTTATGGAGACCACCCATCCAGATGCAGAGATATTTTAAGCACAGTGAATTCGCCAGTCCTCCGAGGTATTTGGGATCCTGCCAATTATATACAGTGCGGGGTTGATCCTTATCAAGAGGGTTTTTTATTAACTAAAGAATATGTGGAATATATCCATATCAAAGATGCCTTGAAGGACTCAGGCAAAGTGGTGCCAGCAGGACTAGGTGACGGGCAGATTGCGAAGGTATTTCAGGAATTAAAACAAATGCATTACTCAGGCTTTCTGTCGATTGAACCTCATTTAAAATCGGCAGGCATCTATGACGGATTCTCAGGGCCCGATTTGTTCCGAACTGCAGCACATGCGTTGCGCGACTTGGTGGAACAAAACGGCTGGACCTGGAACTAACAACGCTACGGAAGTTTAGGAGGAACATTATGAATTTATTTGATTTGACTGGCAAAACGGCAGTAATTATTGGTGGAAACAGTACGCTCGGAGGAGCAATGGCTGTCGGATTAGGGGCGCATGGTGCAGCCGTGGCAGTAGTTGGGCGCGATCAAGCCAAAGCGCAGGAAGTCGTGGACCGCATTGCAGCTGCCGGCGGCAAAGCACAACGGTTTGCTGCTGACGCTACCCAGGTGGATGACTTATCCAGAGTTTTGCAGGAAGTACTGGCCTGGACTGGACGCGTTGATGTGCTCATGAACTGCCCAGGGAAAAACAGTCCTACCCCGTTTTTTGAACTATCCATGGAGGAATGGGATTCCATCATGGAGGTCAATTTAAAAAGTGTGGTTTTAGCTTGCCAGGTATTTGGCAAACACATGGTAGATCAGGGGCAGGGCGGCAGCATTATCAATATTTCATCAGTTTCGTCTGACCCTCCGCTGTCAAGGGTATTTACATACTCCGCTTCCAAGGCGGCAGTCAATAATGTAACTGAGTTTTTAGCTAAGGAATTCGCACCTGCACGGGTGCGCGTGAATGCGATTATTCCTGGTTTTTTTCCGGCGGAACAGAATCGTAAAATCCTGTCGCCTGATCGGATTGAATCGATTATGCGCCACACTCCGATGGCACGCTTTGGCGAAGCAGAAGAGCTGCAAGGTGCCGCTGTTTACCTCGCTTCTGACAAAGCTTCCGGTTTTGTAACTGGCTCCTTGCTGCGCGTTGATGGCGGCTTTGGCGCGATGACGATTTAATTTGTTTGCAGGCAGTGCAATAAGGGAGGCAATTTGAGTTTATGAAAATGACGTTTCGATGGTATGGAGACAGTGATCCGGTCACCCTGGATAAAATCAGACAAATCCCGGGTATGTACGGCATCGTATCCGCTATTTACGATGTGCCTGTCGGCGAAGCATGGCCGCTTGAGAAAATCAATCAACTCAAACACACGATTGAACAAGCCGGATTGCGTCTGGAAGTGATCGAAAGCGTACCGGTTCACGAAGACATCAAATTAGGTTTGCCCACTCGTGATCGCTATATCGAAAATTACAATACGACGCTGCAAAACCTGTCTAAAGCAGGGATTAAAACCGTCTGCTATAACTTTATGCCGGTATTTGACTGGACGCGCTCTCAGCTCGACTATGTGCTGGAAGACGGGTCTACAGCGCTCATCTATGAAGAAGAACAAATTCGCAAGATGAATCCTTTGTCTGGTGAACTGAAGCTGCCAGGCTGGGATACCAGTTACGGCGACGGCCAGTTAAAGAATCTGCTCGAGCAATACCAGCAGGTGAGTGAGGAACAGCTTTGGCAGAATTTAGGCTACTTTATTAAGGGCATCATGCCGGTGGCAGAAGCAGAAGGCATGCGAATGGCCATTCATCCGGATGATCCACCTTGGTCGATTTTCGGCTTGCCCAGAATCATCACCAATAAGACAAACCTTGACCGGTTCTTGCAGCTGTATGACAGCCCTGCAAACGGACTTTGTATCTGCAGCGGCTCACTTGGCGCAAACCCGGATAATAACATTCCAGAATTGCTTCGTTATTTCGGCCCCAAACAGCGGGTGAATTTTGTCCATGCCCGCAACGTTAAACTGATTGGTGAGAAATCATTCCAGGAGTCTTCCCATCTCTCCACAGACGGCTCATTGGATATGGCTGAAATTATCCGCGCACTGTCTGACTTCGATTTTGCGGGACCCATACGGCCGGACCATGGCCGGATGATTTGGGGTGAAGTTGGACGGGCTGGATACGGGCTTTATGACCGCGCTCTGGGTGCCGTCTATTTGAACGGCATGTGGGAAGCCACTCGTAAAGCGGAGAACAAACCTGTTTCCTTGCACTAGAAGTGCAGTCCCCAGAACAAACTTCTGGGGTTTATCCTTGTTGGCGAGCACATGGAATGCGTAGGGGAGGAACTGAACATGAATGGGTCAATCAAGGATTATATGAAAGTAGGCATTGTGCATTTTATGGCGTTTCCTGAGACAGGCAAGGGAACAGGGCCCATTTATGAAACCGTTAAACGTTTTGTGACTGATGACTACTTTGACGCCATTGAAATCACCTGGATCAAAGATGCCCAGGAACGTACCAAGACCAAAGAGATGCTGCAGGGCGCTCACATGGCGGTTTATTATGGATCACAACCCAGATTGTTAACCCAGGGTTTAGACATCAACTCGGAAGACGAAAGCATGCGCAGAAGAGCAATCGATGAAGTGAAATCAGCGATCGATGATGCGCATGATCTGGGACTGGGCGGTGTCGCGCTCTTGTCAGGCAAAGATGGCGGGCCAGACAAGCGGGAACAGTTGATGAACCTCTTGACCAGTTCACTGACCGAATTGTGCGGTTACGCGGCAGAGCGCAAGATGTCTGTTGTACTTGAGGTGTTTGACAAAACAGTGGATAAGAAATGTCTCATTGGGTATGCGGCAGACGCGAAGGATATCGCCGAGCGGGTGAAAAAAACGCATCCTAATTTCGGCCTAATGGTCGACCTGTCTCATATTCCACTTACCTATGAAAGTCCGGAACAAGCTCTGCTGCCGGTCAAAGAGCATCTGGTTCACATTCATATTGGAAACGCGTACATGTCAGAACAGTCCGATCCAGCCTATGGGGATATGCACCCGCGGTTTGGCTATCCAGGATCCGCCAATGATGTACCGGAACTGATGGCGTTTCTCAAAGTGCTGCTGCAAATGGGCTATCTGCAACAAGGAAATCCGAAAACTGTTTCCTTCGAAATTAAACCTGTGCCTGGGGAAGATCCAGAAGTGGTGATCGCTAACGCCAAGCGCACCCTCAATGAAGCATGGGCACGGTTGTCGCTCTGATGAATTCGCATAAGCTTAGCCTGGAGGTTGGCAGATCATGAAGCCAAGTGTATATTTAACTCGCAAATTGCCTGATCAGTTGATGGAACAGTTAGCGCAGCAAGTTGAATTAACCTTTTACGATGAAGCGGATCAACCGGTGCCGCGGGCAGAGTTGCTTCGCGGAGTTGAAGGAGTAGACGGGATTTTCTGCCTGCTCACCGATAAAATTGATGGGGAAGTGTTGGATCGAGCAGGTAAACAGCTCAAGGTGATCTCGAACCTTGCTGTTGGTTATGATAACATTGACGCGGCAGAGGCCAAGAAACGCGGCATTTTTGTCACCAATACGCCTGGAGTGTTAACGGAAACTACGGCCGATTTAACATTTGCTCTGTTGATGGCGACCGCACGCCGCATTGTAGAAGCAGAAGACAATTTACGTCGGGGTGGGTGGAAAACCTGGAGCCCGATGCAGCTCACAGGCCTCGATATCTATGGCGCGACACTAGGACTAATTGGCATGGGCCGCATTGGTGAAGCGGTGGCCAAACGCGCCAAAGGGTTTGATATGAACGTCATCTATTACAATCGCAACCGCAAGCCAGAAGCTGAACAGCAGTTTGGATGTCAGTACAAATCCAAGGATGAAGTCGTTCAGGAAGCGGATTTTCTGGTTGTACTGACTCCTTTGACGCCTGAGACACAAGGAATTCTCGGTGCGCGCGAATTGAACATGATGAAGAAAACGGCCATTTTGATCAAGACCGCTCGCGGTTCTGTGGTGGATGAGGAAGCGCTGTATGAAGCGTTGAAGGAACGGAAAATCTGGGCAGCCGGCGTCGATGTGTTTGCCAAAGAGCCGATTGATCCGAATCATCCGCTGCTCTCCCTCGACAATGCGGTACTGCTGCCGCATATCGGATCTGCATCAATCGATACACGGACAAAAATGTGCCAAATGGCCATTCGCAATGTGGTGGCCGGAGTGACCGGTCAGACACCGCCAAACTGCGTTTAAGACCGCTTTCTAACTACGTTTGCTAATAAACATAAGCAGCCTCACATTGTTACAGTTCGTTGGCGATTACAGAGGAGGATGCCTCCTAAAAGGCAGTCCTCCTTTTTTGACAACAAATTTATCTATTGGGTTTATAAAAGAGCTAAACTTGAAAGGACAATAGGTATGAAAAAGTTTCCACGTTTTGAAACCGAAAGATTAGTATTAAGACAGTTAAAGCAGGAAGATTCCGAAGACCTCTTTCATTATTTTTCGCACGATGAAGTAACAGAATATTACGATTTGGAGAGTTTCAAGGAAATTAAACAAGCCGAACAATTGATTCTGAACTGGAATCAAAGATTTGAGAGCAATCAGGGAATACGATGGGGGATTTCGTTTAAGTCAAGAGATACAATCATTGGCACATGCGGCTTTCATAATTGGATGAAGGAACATTTTAAAATTGAAATCGGCTATGAATTAGACCCTAAGTACTGGCTTAAGGGCATTATGACAGAGGCTGTTAACGAAATAATCAAATTCGGATTTGATGAGCTAGGGTTAAACCGAATTGAAGCATTTATAGATCCAGCGAATAGTAGTTCAAG
>JAQBPP010000023.1 GCA_028287455.1 Bacilli bacterium
TATCTGGGCACAACTCATTACGATACAGATGACATGCTGACACTGGTGGCGGAGAAAATCGCGTATTCTCCTTATCTCGCGCAGGCAGAGATTTGGATTGATGGATTCAGCGGTTTTACGAAACAGGAGTACCATCTGATCACTCAGTTGATGAAGCAAGCGGTACGAGTATCGATCGCGCTTTGTCTGGATGAGCAGGAGGCGGACGCCGCGATCGACGAGTTGTCCGTCTTTTATCCTACACAAATGACTTATAAGCGCTTGCAGGAGTGCGCCTATGATGCCGCAGTAGTGGTGGAGCCGCTGTTAGTGCACACGCAAACGTGGCGCTTTGCTGCAAGTCCAATGCTTGCTCACCTGCAGCAGCATTATTTCAGGTGGGACAAGCAGATTGCTTATCGGGATGAGCAGTCAGACGAACTGCAGCTGCTGTCTGCGTCCACGCGAAGGGATGAAGTCCACAGTGCAGCGCTGGAAATGCTGAAGCTGGCGAAGCAGCAAGACTTTCGATTCAATGAAATGGCAGTCGTCGTTCGCGATCTCGGGACTTATGCGGATGAATTAGCCAGTGTGTTCAGCGAATATGGCATTCCTTATTTTCTCGATCAAAAGCGGCCTGTGCTTCATCATCCGGTCATCGAACTGGTGCGGTCCGCTTTGGAAGCCTGCGTTACTAACTTCCGTTATGATAGTGTGTTTCGCTGTTTGAAAACCGATTTAATTCGGCCGTTTGATCAAACGTTGACACAAACCCGTGCGGACATCGACCAGCTGGAGAATTATGTGCTGGCCTATGGAATCCAGGGTTGGATGTGGAAGCAGGCAAACGACTGGACCTTTCATGGGTCGTCTTCGCAGCACGAGGCGATCAACGCGATCAGGCGAAGGTATATTCAGCCGCTGCAGGACTTCGCGCAGGCAGTGACCGACGCAGAACAGCAAAATGTACGCGCGATGTCCACTGCCGTGTACCAACTGCTGGAGAACCTCGAGGTGCCGGCGAAACTTGAGGATTGGGCTGCTCATTCGGATGCAGCAGGCGACCTGGAACAAGCGCGCGAACATGCCCAGGTCTGGAATGGATTGATCGAACTGCTGGACCAGGTCGTGGAAGTGATGGGCGACGACCAGATGGACAGCGCTCATTACGCTCGTATTCTGGACAGCGGCCTGGAGAGCATGCGCCTAGGCCTCGTGCCGCCTGCGCTGGATCAAGTGGTGATCGGTTCGATGGAACGCTCCCGCCAGCCGAATGTCAAAGCGGTTTTTCTGCTCGGTGCAACGGATGGCGTGATACCGATGAGGCCCCGAGAGGATAGTCTACTGGATGAAAGCGAACGTGAAAGCGTGGCCCAGGCAGGCGTTGAACTCGCCCCCAGCAGCAGACAACGGTTGATGGCTGAGCAATTTCTGCTGTATCAGGCTCTGACGCGTGCCTCGCAAAGGTTATGGATCAGTTTTCCGATCAGCGACCAGGAAGGAAAGTCCCTGCTGCCGTCGCCTCTGTTTGCGCGGCTGCGGGAGTTGATGCCGGGTGTACAGTTGAAGTTTTTCAATAACCAGCCTGTGGGAGCGGAGGCTTGTGATCTGTTCTTGCTGGGGACTCCTAAGCAGGCATTTCGTCACTTGCTGCTTCTGCTGCGCGGGCTGAAACAAGGAACGCCGCTCTCTTCTTTTTGGTGGTCGGTGTATCAGTGGTTTATCCAAAACACGGCTGATGTCCAGCGTGAACAATGGCTCTTGTCTGGACTTGCCTATGACAACTCGGTAAAGCAGCTGTCCTCTGCGATCAGTGAGCAGTTGTATGGCCACGATTTGCACATGAGTGTCTCGCGGCTCGAAAGCTTCCAAAAATGTCCGTTCGCTCATTTTTCAGCCTATGGACTAAAGCTGGCGGAACGAGAGCGATACCAATTGGAACGGATTGATGTGGGGGAGCTGTTCCATGCCTCACTGAAACGGGCTGCCGATAAAATGCGGCAGCAGCAGCTGGATTGGGCGTCATTAACAGAAGAGGGCAGCATGCAATTGGCCGGTTTAGTAGTAAATGAACTGGTGCCAGTAACGCGCGCAAGCATTTTAACTCGTTCGGCCCGTTATCGTTACTTAAGCGGAAAACTAATGCGCGCAGTAGGCCGTGCGATCTCTGTGTTTAGCGAGCATGCGCGTCGCAGCGGTTTTGCCCCAATTGGTTTGGAAGTGTCGTTTGGCGAAGGAGCCGATTTACCGGGACTTTCCCTGCAGCTGGCAACTGGCGGCAAACTGCAGCTAAGAGGTCGGATTGATCGGGTGGATTACAGCAGCGACAATGGTCGCGCCTTCTTGCGAGTGATTGATTATAAATCCAGTTCGAAGAAATTGGCACTGTCAGATGTGTGGCACGGGTTGAACCTGCAGCTGCTCGTTTATTTAGATGTGGTGATCACAGGGGCTGGAAACTTGATTGGAGAGCAGGCGGAAATTGGGGGCGTCTTTTACTATCAAATCGCCGATCCGTTCGTCTCCGCTGCACGGGCGCTGCCGCCTGACGAGGTGTACAAACAGCGCGCTGCTCGTTTGCGCATGAAAGGCTTGATGCTGGCCGACCGCGATGTTGCCCGGCTAATGGATAAACAGACTCCGGTGGGCACCTCCGATCTGCTGCCGTTTGGCATCAAAAAAGAGGGAGCGTTCACCGCGCGTTCCTCTGTTGCTTCTACAGATCAGTTTCGTCTGCTGCAGCAGTTTGTCCGCAGCAAAGTACAGGAAATGTCAGGACGCATGGTCGATGGGGATATCCGGATTTTGCCTTATGCGCAAGGTCCGCAGCTCGCCTGTCAAACGTGTGCGTATAAAGCGGTTTGCCGCTATGAGCCCGGCTTAAACGACAATGGACCGCGGCTGCTGCAGAAGTATGCGGATGACCAGGTGTGGTCTTTGATGGAAAAAGGGGATGCCCATGTCGAGTGAGATGTTGAAGCCTGATCATTGGACGAATGAGCAGTGGCAGGCAATTACGCAGCAGGGACAAAATTTATTGGTGGCCGCAGCCGCTGGCTCCGGGAAAACTTCTGTGCTGGTGGAACGAATTATTCGGTTAATCACCGATCGGGCAAAGCAGGTCCAGGTAGACCAGTTGTTGGTAGTGACCTTTACAAACGCTGCTGCCGCTGAAATGCGCCACCGGTTAGGCGAAGCGCTGCAGAAGGCATTGCAGGCAGACCCTGGCTCCAGCCATTTGCGCAGGCAGCTGGCGCTTTTGCCTAGGGCGTCGATTACCACCTTGCACTCGTTTTGCCTGGGACTTTTGCGTCAGTACTACTATCTGGTCGATTTGGATCCGAATTTTCGCATTGCAGATGCGCTCGAAGCCGAATTATTGCGGCAAGATGTGTTGGACGAGCTGTTGGAAGAGTGGTATGAGCTGGATAACGAATTCAAAGCGCTGGCTGATTGTTTGGTGGAAGGACAGGATGATGAAGCGTTAAAAAACACATTGTTTCGCCTCTATAATTTCTCGCGCAGCCATCACGATCCAATCGGCTGGCTGCAGCAGTCGGCAAACAGCTTCCTGCTTGGCGAAGGCGCTCAGCTGCAGGATTTGCCATGGCTTAAGAGTGTGACCACTGCGATTCGCCTGGAACTCACAGGACTTGTCGATATGCTGACAGAGGCCATTCAACTAGCAGATACTGCCATTGGACCCGCCGCTTATTTGCCCTTGCTGCAGCAGGAACGAGAGACAATGTTGGCAGCCTCCAGGGCGGGACAAAGTTGGCAGCAGCTCGAAAGCGTGATGCAGGCGGATCCCTTTGGCAGACTGCCGGCGGTCAAAGATGCGGATGCTGAACTAAAAGCTCAAGTACAAGCGCTGCGCAATCAAGTCAAAGAGCGGTTCAGGCGTTTGCAGGCGGATTACTTTTTCCAGAGTGAAGCTGCATATCTGGATGACTTGCGCTTGATCGCACCTCAAATGAAAACATTGGTGCGCGCAGTTGAGGAATTTGACCAGGCTTATCAACAGGCCAAACAAAGCCGGCTGATTGTGGACTTTAACGATCTGGAGCATCTGGCGCTGCGCTTGCTGCGGGACGCCAGTTCGCCAGAGGCGATCATACCTTCGGAGATTGCTCGCCAGCTCGCTGGACAGTTTGCCCAGACCCTGGTCGATGAGTACCAGGACATCAATTTGGTGCAGGAGACGATTTTACAGTTAGTGTCACGCGTTGCTGAATCAGATGTGCACGGCAATCGTTTTATGGTAGGCGACGTGAAGCAGAGCATCTATCGCTTCCGGCTGGCGGAACCGAATCTGTTCCTGGCCAAATATCAAGGCTACAGCCATACGGATGCCAAGACGGCAGCGACCCGCCCTGAGGATGATCCGATTGGCGCAGAATCAGGTTTGCGCATCGATCTGGCGGCCAATTTCCGCAGCCGTCAGGAAGTGGTGCATGCGGTTAACGATATATTCCGGCAGATTATGACAGAAGGCATTGGGGAAATTCCCTATGACGCATCTGCAGAGCTTGTGCCTCGTGCGAGCTATCCAGAAATCGACACTGAGATGTATCTGCCGGAAGTCTATTTGATTAACCGTTCCACACCAGATTTGGAAAGTGATGAAGTTGCAAGCGAAGCGGCCGATTTCGAATCCCCGCCTGAGGAGAATTTTGTATCGGAGCGGGACTTGCACGCTGAAAATCAGGAACACGGTGAAGCGGCACAAAGTCAGCCGGAAGCCAGTTCTCCGCAGCTCGAAGCGCGCCTGATCGCGGGACGCATACAGGGATGGATGCAGCCGGGTCAGGGCGTGCAGCTGCAGGTGTTTGACAAGCAGGTCAAACAAATGCGGCTGCTGGAGTACAGAGATATCGTCATTCTCTTGCGTGCAACCGCGGGTTGGGCACCGCTGATGATGGACGAATTTCAGGCCGCTGGCATTCCGGTTTATCTGGAACAGTCTGACGGATTTTTTCAGGCGACCGAAATTGGAGTGATGCTGTCGCTCTTGAGCGTGATCGATAATCCGCTGCAGGATATTCCATTAGCTGCCGCATTGCGTTCACCTATCGTCGGCTTAAACGAAGAACAATTAGCAGCCATTCGAGTTCGGTTTCCGCGCGGCCCCTTTTTCCAAGCAGTCATTTCTTATGCGCGAGAAGCATTGGAAGAGAAGGAAAGCTGGCAAGCACAGCTTGGCCGCTTTGTC
The DNA here is from genome assembly GCA_028287455.1 of Bacilli bacterium. GTDB lineage: Bacteria > Bacillota > Bacilli > Tumebacillales > JAQBPP01 > JAQBPP01. The sequence goes on from JAQBPP010000023.1 coordinate 5,192, forward strand.
AGGCAGCTAGGCGACTGGCGAACACGAGCGCGACAGGGCTCGCTGGCAGAGCTGATCACACACATTTACAGACAGACTGGCTATATCGATTATGTCGCGGCGCTGGAAAATGGATCCAAGCGGCAGGCCAATTTGTATGCGCTTTGTGAGCGGGCCAGGCAGTATGAAGCATCTGCCTATCGCGGTCTGTTCCGGTTTTTGCGGTTTGTGGAGCGTTTGCAGCAGCAAGGCCGGGATTTGGGCGAGGCCCGCACGATGGGCGAAACAGAAAACGTCGTGCGCATCATGACCATTCACAAGAGCAAAGGACTCGAGTTTCCGGTCGTGTTTGTGGCGGGATTGGGCAAACAATTTAATACGCTCGACCTGACAAGAAATCTCTTGCTGCATAAAGAGTTGGGATTTGGTCCGCAGGTGATCGATCCCCTGCTTCGTTTGCGTTATCCGAGCATCGCCTATTTAGGGATCAAGCAGCAGCTAAAGCGGGAGATGCTTGCGGAAGAGATGCGCGTGTTGTATGTCGCGCTCACACGTGCCAGAGAGAAGCTCGTGCTCACCTGCACGCTGAAGGATCTGGACAAAAGCAGCTCCAATTGGATGAAACAGTCTGCAGCAGGCAGCAGTCGTACTGATCAGGAGCTGCTGCAGGCCAAAACGTTTATGGACTGGATCGGGCCTGCCTTATTCAACCGTTCAGAGGCGGATCCATCGCCGTGGCGTATGCATACCTGGCAAGCCAAAGAGTTGTCCAGAGACCAAGCTGAGAAGTCGATGAATGACGCAATCTGGGAGCAGATCCTGCAGCGAAAGCAAGTTGAACATGAACCGGGCAACGCAGATTGGCTCAATTTGATCGATTACAACTTAACCTGGAAGTACCCGTTTATTGCACATACGCAGATTGCAGCAAAATGGAGCGTGAGTGATTTGAAGCGGCTAGGAGCGCTGGCCGACGCAGATGAAACGGATGCCTTGAGTGAAGTGCTGGAGGCACCCGGACAACCTGCTGCCCGGAGCAAGATCACTCGCAAACCTCGCTTTCTTGCAGAAGGAACTGGGGCAGGAAATGAGAATCGTAAACAGTTGACCGCAGCAGAAATTGGAACGATTACGCATACAGTCATGCAGCAGCTGGACTTGGACGGCCTCATGGATGCAGCTGACATTCGCCGGCAAATCGAGGCAATGGTCATTGGCCAGTATCTCACCGCATCACAGGCGGAGCAGGTGAACGTGGAACAAGTGGCCGCTTTTTTCGCTTCTGCAGTGGGAAAACTTGTGAAACAAGCGGTCAAGGTACACCGGGAACTTCCGTTTACTTGCGCTTTGCCCGCAAGAGAGATTTTACCCGCAGCAGCTCAGGAGGATCAACGGGTGATTGTCCAGGGTGTGATTGATCTGGTGGCAGAGTTACCGGATGGCCGTATAGTTTTAGTGGATTTTAAGACAGACGCGATTTACGGACAGGTTCAGTCAGAGACGCTGATTGAATTGACCGATCGTTATCGTTTGCAGCTTACTTTATACCGACAGGCAATCGAACAAATTTGGCACTGTAAGGTGCATGAAACTTATTTATATTACTTCTCCAAAGATTTAGCGATTTTGTTGTGAGTTAATGAGAATCTGTCCGCAGAAAGCACGAACGGAACAGGAATGCCCGCTTTCCGTTGGTTAAGATAGAAGGCATAGGAGGTGACAGGATTGGAATGCGAAACGTGCCTGTTCGTCACCCTTTCATCTGCTTGGATTATGAGCATGACAAAGAGCAGTTTACTTATGCGGTTGTTGCAGAAGGAACTTTTGCAACTGAGCAGAACGGCTTATCTGCTAGTGTAATTCCCGCTGCAACCTGGGCCGTATTTA